>JAUPLZ010000178.1 GCA_030836705.1 Campylobacterota bacterium | reverse complement strand
CTGTGCTCAGGTCCAATACCCGGATAATCAAGTCCGGCTGAAATAGAGTGTGCTTCAAGCACCTGACCGTCCTCATCTTGCAATAAATAACTCATTTGCCCATGCAAAACACCCGGTTTGCCCTTTAAAAGACTAGCGCCATGCATATTAGTATCTACCCCCAATCCTCCGGCTTCAATTCCGATACACTGGACTTCTTTATCTTTTAGAAAATGCGAGAAAATACCCATGGCATTACTTCCGCCGCCTATACAGGCTATGACATAATCAGGAAGCCTATTTTCATGTTCTAAAATCTGCGCTCTTGCTTCATGGCTAATAATTGCTTGAAAATCTCTAACCATCATCGGATAAGGGTGTGGACCTGCAACGGTGCCGATGATATAGTATGTATCTTTTGCATTTGTAACCCAGTGTCTTATCGCATCATTCATTGCATCTTTTAGCGTTTTGGAACCACTGTTTACTGCGTGGACTTTGGCTCCTAAAAGCTCCATTCTAAAAACATTAAGCTCTTGCCTTTTTACATCTTTTGCGCCCATAAAAATTTCACACTCAAGACCCAAAAGCGCCGCAATGGTTGCAGTAGCAACACCGTGCTGACCCGCACCTGTTTCTGCTATGACCTTTTTTTTGCCAAGCCTTTTGGCTATGAGTCCTTGAGCTATTGTATTGTTTACTTTGTGTGCGCCTGTATGGTTTAGATCTTCTCTTTTTAAGTAGATTTTTGCACCTAGTTCGTCTGAGAGATTTTTGGCAAAAAAGAGTGGTGTCGGACGACCAACATACTCTTTTAAAAGATAAGACACCTCTTTCCAAAACAACTCATCGGTTCTTATTTTTTTGTACTCTTTTTCCAAGTCCAAAAGCAACGGCATAAGCGTTTCAGGGACATATCTTCCGCCGTGAATTCCAAAATGACCGTTTGAATCAGGCATAAGCAAAGAGCTATCAGGCATATACATAACTTAAACCTTTAAAACAGAGTAAACTTCACACTCTTTGATATTGCCTGCGCCGTTTAATGTAGCCAACTCGATAATAAAACACGCTTCAACGCTTGCAGCGCCAGCTTTTTTGATAAGGCTAATCGAAGCTTTTGCCGTTCCGCCGGTAGCTATTAAATCATCAATAAACAGAACCTTTGGATTTTTTATATCCCTAAAAGCATCGATGTGCATCTCAACTTCGTCATAGCCATATTCAAGTGAGTACTTTTCGGCTATCGTCGTATATGGAAGTTTTTTTGGTTTTCTTATTGGAACAAAACCAGCACCTATTCTATCAGCCAAAGGCGCGCCGAATATAAATCCCCTGCTCTCTGCTCCGGCTACAAAATCAATATTTTTATTTTTATATTTTTCTTCTAAATGATTCATAAGCAATTTAAACGCATCTTTGTTATTTAAAAGTGTCGTAATATCTTTGAATAAAATCCCAGGTTTTGGAAAATCTGGTATGTCTCTTATTGAATTTAGAATGATTTTTTTATTAGATTCCGTTAAATGCAAATTAACTCCTTATAACAATGCTTCGATTTTTGATTCGAGCTCTTTTATTTTATTTCTCGTTCTTTCGTTTTCCATTCTATACGAAGAGTTTCTGGCTTTAAATGATTTTACATCGTTTCTAAGCTTGCTCATCTCTTCGTTTAAAATATCTATATTTCCTATGCTTCTTTGAAGCTGTATTTGATATTTTTTTATAAGCATTTCAGCTTCTTTTAGTGTCATTTTCAGAACTACTGCGCTTTTTTGCTCTCTTTCGTAAAGATTTTTGTAATAAAAAACTTTAAAAAAAAGCAAACCTACAATAGTTATAACGACACTAAGAAAAAGCCAATCAAAAAACATCTATTTACGACTCCAATTTGGCGATTCGCTGAGCGTGTCTTCCGCCTTCAAACTCACTTTTTAGCCAAGCATCAAGAACCGATTCAGCAGTTCCGTATCCTAAGACTCTAGCGCCCATTACTAAAACATTTGCATCATTATGAGCTCTTGCCATACTAGCAGTATATGCATCATGACAAAGAGCGGCTCTTATTCCTTTTACTTTATTTGCCGCCAAACTCATACCTATGCCTGTTCCGCATATAAGAATACCTTTTGATTCGCTATCTTTTAAAACTTCGTTGCAAAGTTTTTTTGCATAATCCGGATAATCAACCCTATCTGTTGAATCAGGTCCTAAATCAACCACCTCATATCCTCTTTCTTTTAAAAGAGTGGCTATAAAAGCCTTAAATTCCAATCCTGCATGATCTGTTGCTATATAATACTTCATAGCGGTGAGTATATCACAGCTAGATTTAATAGATGATATATATAGCTACAAGTATAATTACCGATAGATTTCAAGTCACGATGGAGATTTAATGCAAAAAAAATACAAACAGTAAAAACACTACTTGACGCCCTGCCTTTTATAAAAGAGTTTGCCGGTGAAATAGTTGTTATCAAATACGGCGGTGCCGCACAAACAAACGAGGAACTAAAAGCAAAATTTGCGCAAGATGTTTTACTTCTTTATCTTGTAGGAATAAAACCGGTAATAGTTCACGGCGGCGGGAAAAGCATTACAACACTATTAGATGCACTCGGAATAAAAACAGAATTTAAAGATGGCTTAAGAGTGACTTGCAAAGAGTCAATGAGAGTTGTCGAGATGGTTCTAAGCGGAGAGATAAACAGCGAAATCGTATCTTTGCTTAACCACTACGGCGCAAAGGCAATAGGAATTAGCGGAAAAGATGCAAAATCAATCACAGCAGAGGCTATCAACATGCAAGAGCTAGGCTATGCAGGTGATATTACCGATATCAAAGCTGAAGTTATACAAAACCTTATCGATGAAAAGTTTATTCCCG
>JAUPLZ010000177.1 GCA_030836705.1 Campylobacterota bacterium | reverse complement strand
TCGTCTTTTGTTGTTTTTTCATTCTCTTCATTTCCCCAGCCAAGCGTTGAAAAAGGCCAAAGAGCGGAGCTAAACCAAGTATCAAGAACATCAGGGTCTTGATAGATATTGTGCGATGAGCATTTTGGGCATTTGTGCTCTATTTCTGTTTCGCTAGCCCATTCATGATTGCACTCTTCGCAGTAAAAAACAGGGATTCTGTGTCCCCACCAAAGCTGTCTTGAGATGCACCAATCTCTAAGCTCTCTCATCCATGCGTCATAGTTGTTTTTCCAGTTTGGCGGAAAAAATTTAGTTTCGCCGTTGTTTACCGCATCGATTGCTTTTTGTGCCACCTCTTTTTTTACAAACCATTGCTTTGAGATGTAAGGTTCTATAACATTTCCGCATCTATAACAGTGACCGACTTGATGAATATGCTCTTCTATTTTTTCTATATAGCCGTTTTCTTTTAGTTTTTGTACGATTAACTCTCTTGCTTTTAGCCTCTCTAGCCCTTCAAATTCTGTGCAATGTTCGTTTAAAATACCTTTTTCGTTAAAAATTGTCACAAATCTAAGATTGTGTCTTTTGCCAACCTCGTAGTCGTTTTGATCATGTGCTGGCGTGACCTTTACAACACCTGTTCCAAAACTCATATCAACATGACTATCAGCTATAAACTCAACCTCTTTTTCAGTAAGCGGAAGCAATGCTCTTTTTCCGATAAGATGCCTATATCTTTCATCATCGGGATGAACCATTACCGCCGTATCGCCAAAATATGTCTCCGGACGAGTTGTCGCAACCACGACAAAATCTTTGCTATCTTTTAAGAAATATCTTATGTGATAGAGTTTGCCGTTTTCTTCATGATGTTCTACTTCTATATCAGAAAGGGCGCCGTCATTTGTGCACCAGTTTACTTGGTAGTTGTCTCTAACTATAAGTTTTTCATTATAAAGAGTGGTAAATGCTTTTCTAACAGCACTTTTGAGTCCTTCATCCATAGTGAAGCGTTCTCTTTGCCAATTAGGCGAAATTCCCAATTTTCTTAGCTGATAGACTATTTTGCCGCCGCTTTCTTCTTTCCATTCCCACACTTTTTCTAGGAATTTTTCTCTGCCTAAATTCTCTTTTTTTATTCCTTGAGACAAAAGCCTTTTTTCTACTACATTTTGAGTCGCTATTCCGGCATGATCTGTCCCTGGTTGCCAAAGAGTCGCATAGCCGTCCATTTTTTTGTATCTAACCATGATATCTTGAAGCGTAAATGTGAGTGCATGTCCTATATGAAGGCTTCCTGTGACATTCGGCGGTGGCATCATTATGCTAAATTTTTTACCGCTTTTTTGGATTTTTTTATTACCGTCTAGGTTGAAATACTCTCTTTCTTCCCATATTTTATATATATTCTCTTCTTCGCTTGAACTCATATAAAGCTTTTTTTCGCTCATAAAAATTACCTTAAATTTTTTTGATATAATTTTAGCAAATTATGGGTGAGGATAAGATGAGTAAAAAAACCGAGCTTAAAGTAGCTGTAATCCAGAGAGAATTAAGTGTAGATGTTGCAAAAAACAAACAAAAAATAAAAGATGCGATAAAAGAAGCGTCAAAAAACGGAGCGAAGCTTATAGTGCTTCAAGAGCTTCACAATACCGAATATTTTTGCCATAAAGAAGATGTGAGGTTTTTTGATCTAGCAGAGAGCATCCCCGGACCATCTACTGTTGAGTTTGGCGAGCTTGCGAAAGAGCTTGGAGTTGTTGTTGTTTTATCTTTATTTGAAAAAAGAGCTGCCGGAATTTATCATAACAGTGCCGTAGTTCTTGAAAAAGACGGCTCAATTGCTGGGATTTATAGAAAAATGCACATTCCTGATGATCCGGGGTTTTATGAGAAGTTTTATTTTACTCAAGGCGATATCGGATTTAAGGCGATAGACACAAGTGTTGGCAGGCTTGGTGTGCTTGTCTGTTGGGATCAGTGGTATCCGGAAGCAGCAAGACTTATGGCGCTTGACGGCGCAGAGATTCTTATCTATCCGACCGCAATAGGCTGGGATATGAACGACACGAGCGAAGAGAGAAGAAGACAGCTTGAAGCGTGGATTACAATCCAAAGAGCTCATGCGGTTGCAAACGGGATTCCTGTTTTGGTGGCAAACAGAGCAGGGCTTGACGGCGGAGTTGAAGATAGCAGCACTTTTTGGGGAAATAGTTTCATATGCGGCGAACAAGGTGAATTTTTGGCTCAAGCCGATAATCAAAATGAGAGTATTATTTATGCTAGTTTGGATTTGGCTAGAAGCGATAAAGTTAGAAGAATTTGGCCATTTTTTAGAGATAGAAGAATCGATGCTTATGGAGATATCTTAAAAAGATACGGGAAGTAGGATCGTATAATTTTTGGTGAGCAATAACTTTTTAAACAAATTTTTGAATATTGGTTTGCTCTCTTATGATTTTTTTTGCAAAATTGTAATACAAAGAGTAATATTTATATAATACTAAAAAGGAGTATTTATGCATACGATAACACTTAAAACCGATGATAATTTTTTTACTATGCTAAAT
>JAUPLZ010000176.1 GCA_030836705.1 Campylobacterota bacterium | reverse complement strand
TGTTTGCGGATCTTTTTTTAATTTATCTATCTCTTCGTGCAAAGAACTATCATTTTCTATTACTTCTATTTTTTTTAACTCTTCTTTTGGTTTTTCCGCTGTATTTGCAGCCGTCTCCATGCCTTTGTTGATGTTTTCAGAATCCAAAACCGGAGCACTAAATATCTCTTTTACATCCATAGTGCCGACATTTTCAGGATTTGCACCCATACCAAGACCGCTTTCAAGATCATCAAAACTAGAATCACTCATTTCACCGGCACTATCGCCAGAACCATTCATTGCCATCTCTTGGTTTTGATTCTCTTGTGGGCTGTCCTCTGCTTTTGTTTCCTCTATTTGCTCTTCTTTGTTTTGAGTCGATGGCTTATCTTCTTTCTCTTCGCTCGCTTCTTCTTTATCTTCTTTCTTTTCTTCTTTTGCTTCTTCTTTTTTCTCTTCTTCCGGCTCTTGTTCGCTTATAATCTCATCGGCTTCCATTTTTTCACCGCCGCCGCCTGACTCCTCTGCTATTGCTTTTATTTCATCAGGTTTATATATCCTTGGTGGCTTAGGCGGTTTATTTGGCTCTACAGTAGTAATTTCACCAGCTTTTACTTCAACAGCTGCACCGGTATCTAGTGAAGTAACAAGTATGGCTCCGTCAGTACAAGCGATTTTGCTCTCATCGCCTGTTTGAAGCAAGATTTGCGTACCACGGATACCAATTGTTGCTGTTTTGGTTTTTAGCTCAAACTTGTCTGGCGCAACCTTGCCTATTTGACCGGTGATGGTTCTAAAAGCCCCTTTTGCAAAACCAAATTTTGCTTTTGGCTCATTTTTGGCTTCAAAAAGATACTCCTCTATCTTAAATTCAGACTCTTTACCGATTGTAATAACTGTTTTATCATTAAATATAATCTGAGCTTTTGAGGCGCCTTTTGAAAAAACAGTATCTTTCTCTTCTAGTTCAAAACCGATGCTCGCTTTTTGCTCTTTTTTGTCTCTTAAAACACTCACTTCGCCGCTTGCTGCAACAATTTTTGCAACACTTGCATAAAGCGAGCTTACAAATGCCGCACCCAAAAGAAGTAAAAACAGTATCTTTTTCATCTCATCGCCTTTATATAAGCTTAAAATACAAACATAACATTTGCACCTACTTGTGCTTTGTCATAACAAAAAGCATCTCTTGTTGAATCATTTTTAAAGTAATTTAACGCACCGTTTATCATTGTTTTTGGTGTATATTTATACATTGCGCCGATAGACAAATTGTGTTGCGTATCCGCTCTTACATTGACATCGCTTGCTGATTTTTCAAGATAATCAACCATCTTGTATCCATACCCAAAAGTTGAAGATAGTTTTTCATCAAAATTTTTCATATAAGAAACTCTTATGTTTTTCGTATCATTATCCGTATTTGCTGCAATATTTACCCGCTCTTGTGAAACCATAAAACCAAACGAGAAAATGTCTTTGCTCTCTGCTATATTTTTTTTAGCACCCAAGTTTATCTCTGTATAGGTCGAGTCCATTCCATCGTTGGATTTATCAACAAAATCTTTTTGCTGGTATTTTAGTTTCATATCCCAAGCAATACTCTCATTAAACGGTCTAGCATAGCTCATCTCAACACCGCCTACACTCATCAGCTCGCTTCCTGCGATACTAATCGAGTCATAGTGTATTTTTGTAAGAAAAGTTACTGTTTTTGTATTTGTACCCAAGCCCGTAGAAATTGAATAAAAAAGAAGATTTTTATCATCAGTAGTTGCCGTTGCGACACCGCTATCGTATGATTTGCCGCTGTAGTTTTGCGCAAAAACCATAAAACTATTTTGCATGTAATAATCGCCAAGCTTGCCAAAATCATAGATGTGATTGAGATTGACCATCTCCTCGTGGATAAAATCACTCACTTTTTCATTACCGCTATCTGTAATAATTTGCCCGCCTACTACAAGGTCTTTTATCGGGGTATTTTCTCCGACCTCGTTATTAATATTATCATCAAACTTTATGCCAAGCATAGCAATTGATTGAAAATGATTTCTTTTTCTTGTTGCCTCTATCGCATCTAAAAACTTCTCAATATTTGCAACTACACTTTCTGGAAGGTCTTTTGTAGCCAAAACATTCAAAAACTGCTTTTCGGCATCATCAAAATTTTTTAGAAAAAATTGTGCTTTTGCCATTTCAAGTCTAGCTCTTAAATGGGTCGGCTCTTTTATAAGAACCCTCTCAAATGCAGAAACCGCATCTTCATACGCTCCGGCGCCGCTTGCGCTAAGACCTAAATAAAAGTTAATTCGCGGATTTTCTATATCTTTTTCAAACAAAGCATAAAACGCGTCATATGCTTCTTTAAATTTTTCGTCTTTATAAAGCTGCATCGCCCTACCAAGCGGCGTGTCAAGAAGTTTTTTTAAAGCCTCGGCTTTTTTTATCCTCTCTTCTTCAGCTTTTCTTATTCTCTCTTCTTCGGCTTTTCTTCTCTCATCTTCTAATCTTTTTTGCTCTTCTAAGCTTTTTTTCTTATCTTCTTCAATCCTTAGCCTCTCTTCTTCGGCTTTTTTAATTCTTCTATTTTCCTCTTCGATTAATCTTTTTTGCTCTTCTTCTTGTGCTTTTTTTTCTAGCTCTTGCTTTTGTTTTAATTTTCTTTGCTCAAGCTTTTTCTCAAATCTATAATCAGAAAAAGGAACATCTTCATAACTATCAAACCAGCCTGGATATTTTTTAAAAAACTCTTTTTTGATTTTTTCGATTCTTTGTAGCTCTTTTTTTTCTTCTTCATTAAGAGAAAAGTCAGAAATAGGATCACTTATTGCTTCTGAAGCAAAAATAGAAGAAAAGGCAATAAAGCCGACCAAAAAAAGGGAGCGCGAGGCGTTCATTTAAAACCACCTTGAAATTTTGTGTTATTTTAGAGATAAAAATTATTGTATCACAAAAAAAGTGGTTTTGTTTAAAATTCGTTAACTTTTATACTATCCAGCCGCCGCCTATCATCTTCTTACCGTCATAAAAAACAGCCGCTTGTCCTTTTGCTACGCCAAGCTCTGCTGGAATTTCAAGATGAATCACTGCATCGGCTCCACTTACTTCAACAAGACAAGGAATTTTTTTGGTTCTATACCTTAGTCTTACTTCAGAGTGAAATTTCTCTGGAATCGGCTTAAAAAATAGATTTAACTCTTTTATTTTTACCGTTTCCTTTCTTAGCTCTTGTTTCTCACCTACAACGATTTGGTTTTTTTCCGGAATAATTTTGTTTACAAATAGCTTTTTCTTTAAGGTTGTTTCAAACCCTTTTCTCTGCCCTATCGTGTAGTTCATATACCCTTTATGCTTGCCTATAACATTTCCTTCACTATCCAAAATATCGCCCGGTTTATCGACATCGACATATTTTCTTAAAAGATCTTTATAATCAGTCTCCACAAAGCATATTTCCGTTGACTCTTTTTGATCTGCTATCTCTCTTAAATCGCCGGTGCTTCTTATGAATTCTTTTATCTCATCTTTTATTTTTCCGCCAAGCGGAAAAACCATTTTTTTTAGGACTTTTGGATCAATATGAAACAAGAAATAGGTCTGGTCTTTTGAATCATCATCGGCTTCATAGATAAACTCTTTATCAGTATTTATATAGTGTCCTGTTGAAATAAGCTCACACCCTAGCTCATTGGCAACCTCTACAAACTTGCCGAATTTTATAAACTGGTTGCAGTTTCCGCATGGGTTTGGAGTATCTCCGGCGACATATGAATTAATAAACGGGCTATAAACAAGCTCATTAAACTCTTTTGTCAAATCATAAACTTTATACTCAATGCCAAAATATTTACAAGCCATATCTATTTTTCTTATGTTTTCTTTGTGTTTTGCCTCGTTTTCGTACAGTTTCATATAAACGCCGATTACCTCATATCCTTCTTTTTTTAGCTGATATGCGGCAAATGTAGAATCCACTCCGCCAGACATTCCGACCAGTACTCTTTTTTGCATATTATTATCCTATCTGTTTTCCAAAAACTCTTTTAGCTTGCTGTAAACATTTAAATCTGTCAATTTTTGCTCTTGCATCTCTTTTAATTTATGCTTTAACTGATCCTCTGTGAATTTTACAATCATATTAAGATCATCAGTCATTTTCATCAGATTGAAATCTTCCTTGCTAATAGTGCCCTCTTTTAACATGCTTTTTTCTATAAATTCAAGCATCGGCGCCCAATAATCCACGCCTACTAAAAATATTCCGATTGGAAATATTTTTTTAGTCTGAACTAGCGTAAGCGCTTCAAAAAGCTCATCCATTGTGCCAAACCCGCCCGGAAAAATAATATAGGCATAAGAGTACTTTACAAGCATAACTTTTCTTGAGAAAAAATAATCAAATTTCATATCGATATCCAAATAATCGTTTGATCTTTGCTCAAAAGGAAGTTCGATATTAAGCCCTATTGATTTTGCTCTTCCGCTTTTATAAGCGCCTTTGTTTCCTGCTTCCATTATCCCGTTGCTTCCGCCGGTGATTACATTGTAGCCCTTTTCAGCCAGCATAAATCCAAGCTCTTCTGCCATTTTGTAATACTTATTATCATTTTTTGTTCTAGCACTTCCAAAAATGGTAACCGATGGTCCGATATCTTTTAAAGTATCAAACCCGTTAACAAAATCAGCCATCACCTTAAAAATGCTCCAAGGCTCACTAAAATCCAATTGTCTTCTTATGCTTACAGCTCTCTCGCCCATTTAAATTATCCTATTTTTGTTTTCGTTTTTTAAAAATGATTCTATGTTTTTATATGTTTCGTCTATTAGTTTTTCTCTAGCTTCAACACTCGCCCAAGCCATATGCGGCGAAAGAAAAAGCTTTTCGCTATTTTTTATGTAAAAAAGCTTGTTATCCTTTTTTGGCGGCTCACTTGATAACACATCCAATCCTGCTGCGCCAATCACCTCTTCATCAAGTGCATCTGCCAAATCGCTTTCGTCTACAATTCCTCCTCTTCCCATATTGATTAAAATTGCTGTTTTTTTCATTTTCTTTAGTTCATTTTTTGTTATGAGATTTTTTGTATTTTCATTTAACGGTGCGTGTATTGATACAACATCGCACGAAGCTAAAAGCTCTTCAAAGCCAACTTCTTTTATCTCACTGTTTTTATTTTTGCCGCTTGTAGAAAAATAAACAACTTCACAACCAAAAGCACTAGCTATACTTGCTACTCTTTTTCCTATCGCACCAAGTCCAACAATCCCCCATTTTTTTCCAAAAAGATTGTTAAATTCTTTTTGATGATGGGTAAAAATCGGACTGCCTGCCCACTTATTTTTTGCATAATTATCATAATAACTATTATGGTGTGCAAGATAAAAATAAGTGCTAAAAGTTTGCGCCACTACACTCTCGCTCGAATAACCCGCAACATTGCAAACTGCGATATTCTTCTCTTTTGCCGAATTTAAATCAATATTATTTACACCCGTTGCCGCAACACAAATTAATTTTAGATTTTTTGCGCAGCTCAACACTTCTTTGTCTATCACAACCTTGTTTGTTATAACAATATCGGCATCTAAAACTCTCTCACTTGTCTCTTCTTTTGCGGTTTTGTCATAAACAACCACAATGCCGAAATTTTCAAATCTTTTTATATCAACATTCCCGAGCGTTAAAAAATCCAAAAACACTATATTCAAAAAAACAACCTTATCTTAAAAAAATTGTAGCCAACCCCAAAAATACACAAAACCCCATAACATCAGTAACGGTTGTAAGCAAAACACCGCTTGCGATTGCCGGATCTATATCCAATTTTTTTAAAAAAAGCGGAATCATGGCGCCAAAAAAACCAGCCAGCATAAGATTAACAAATATCGCAAGCGCCATAACAAGCCCCAAAAGCGGCATTCCGAACTTAAAATAAGCAAAAAGAGCAACTATTGACGAAAAAATAACACCGTTAAAAAGCGCTACCAAAACCTCTTTTTTTAAAACCTCTCTTGTGTTTGCAAAAGTAACTTCACCCAAAGCCAGCTGTCTTACCACAACAGTCATTGTTTGTGTACCGGCAATACCGCCCATTGAAGCAATTATAGGCATTAAAACAGCAAGCGCGACTATGGTTGCTATCGTATCTTCAAAAAGCCCGACAACCGTAGAAGCAATAACTGCTGTTATGAGATTTATAAAAAGCCAATATCCCCTGCTTTTTCCTGTCTCAATGACGCTATCTTCTAGCTCCTCTTGTGTATTAACATTCGCCAAAGAGTAAATTTGCTCTGTCGCACTCTCCTCTATAATGTCATACATATCATCAGAAGTTATTCGCCCAAGAAGGTGATTGAACTCATCAACAACGGGAACAACCGTTAGATTGTATTTTTCTACCAGATTTAAAACATCTTGTATATCATCGTGGCTTTTTACGCTAATCGGCTCTTCAAACTCCTCTTCTATATCTTTAAATCTTTGATTAAAATCCGCAATTATCAAATCCTCAAGCGATATCATGCCTATTAATTTATTGTGATTATCGACGACAAAAGCGTAGTGGATATTCTCTAGCTCTTCCTCTTTTTTTAATTTTTTTAATCTAATCAGCGCTTTTGAGATAATCTCATCTATATTTACCTTAAAAAGCTCAACCTGCATTATCGAACCGGCTTTATCGTCACCATAAAGCTTAAGACTCTTTATGTGTTCTTTGTGTTCATCTTCAAGCTGTTCTATAACTTCTTTGGCTTTTGATGCGTCGTTTTCTTCAATTTTTAGTACGATATCGGTAGCATCATCCGTATCGAGTTCATTGATGATTTTTGCCAAATCATCGGCGCTCATCTCTCTTGAAAGGTCATCTTGAAATCTATCAGGAAGTTCTAAAAACGCATCCCCGATAATTTCCGGAGGAAGTGCTTTTAGATACTCAAAAAACCTATCTTTATCAACCTTTTTTATTTCGGTAAGAATATCGGCAATATCAGATTCATGAAGCGTCGTCTCAGCATCCGGATTGGTTTTTAGCTCTTTGATATATTCATCAAGTTTTTTTATCAGTTCATCTCTTAGAATCTCTTCCATAAAACCCCTCCTATTTTCTTATAAAACAGGCAATAAATACTTTTCGTATAAAGCCAAAACAACTAAAACAGTTATACCCGCAAAAAAACCGGCAAGAATATCATCAAGCATGACACCAAGCCCGCCTTTTAGCCTTTTATCGACTCTGCCTATGATTGACGGCTTAAAAATATCATATATTCTAAAAAAAACAAACCCCAATAAAATACTAACAAAATCAAACGGAATCATCATAAGAACAAGCCAAATACCGGCAACTTCGTCTATTACTATCTCTTTTGGGTCGCTTGCGTCGTGCTTTTTTTCATACTTGTTTATCTCAAATATTGCGATTATAGTTATAGCAAGCGTAGCCGCAAAAAGAGTGTTTTTTGGCAAAAAAAGCAAAAAAACAACTCCAGCAAGAAGCCCAGCCAAAGTTCCGACCGTTCCGGGTGCTTTTTTTGATAGTCCGGTGTAAAAAAATGTAAGAAATAATTTTTGATAGTCCATAACGAGCCTCCTTAGGTCAAAGAGCTAGTTTGATATAAAGTCATCAAAGATAGATAAAAATCTTCTTCACTATGCTCTTCTATAAGCCCGCTGCTTGGAATAAAATCATAATAAAGCTTTGGTATGTTTTTGAATCTACCCGGAAAAAGATACGCGAGCATCATTGCCGATATCTCTTTTCTTATTAAAACAGCAGGCGGCAATATGCCCACTTTAAAAAGCTCAAGTATGGAATCAGAATGGTATGAGATATGATGATGCTGACCGTGCGGACATGTATTTGCAGTAACTAGCGTTTTGCACATATTGCAATAAACAAATTCGCTTACGGTTTCTATCTCTATATCAATTCCGACCAAATTGTCAAATATTGTGCTTATTTTTTTCTTTTTGTAGTGCACGCCTAGTCCTGCGTGATTTTGACCGACTAAAAATTTCGTACAACCAAAGTTTTTAACAACAATGGCATTTAAAATAACTTCTATACTTCCTGCAAAAATATATGTATTTTCAAGCGGAACGACTACTATTTTCTCGCTAGGCAAAAAGTTTTTTATAAAAAAATCTATAACTTTTCTTCTTAATTCATATGGCGGAAGCAGATCTTCAAGATATGGTTTTGTCAAAAAAATAACAAGCATATCCGTATTTTCAAGCGCTTGTCTTATGACTCTCTCATGCGCTCTGTGAAGCGGTCTTGCTGCTACGACCAAGCCTGTAACATTTTTTGCTTCAAGATATTCTCTCTTTTTTTTAACCTTCTCAAGAGCATTTTTTACATCATCAAACTCTACAAAATAATCCCCGCTTACCGCCATAGAACCCAATCTTTCTAGTGTTTTTGTTATTCCAGGGTGAGACATGTCGGTTGTATTGTATATTTTTTGAACCCTTTTTATCGGATCTATTTCAAAAATATCGCCGACAACAAGCTCGCCTTTTTTTTCTCCGTTGCAAACAAGGTCTAAAACCTCGCCTTTTTTTGCACTTTTTAAAATAGCTTGATTGGTTCTGCCGCTAGGTGCTAGAATAAATGAAAATGGGAAAGATTTACCTTTATACATCCCTGTTTTATCAACTTCCGCCGCCTCTTTTTTATTCATGAGTCCGGTAACCGGAAAAAGCACACCCATACTAACCATACTAAGCGTGGCTAGCGCTTCTTTGTCTATAAATAAAGCTCTATTTTTTTGCATCTTTTTTTACTATGCCATATTTTTTTCTTTTTTCCCAAAGAGACTTTCTTGATATTCCAAGTTTTTTTGAAAGCTCTGTATCAGGCAGTGTCTTTTGATGAGAAACAAGAATATGCTTTACATACTCTTCTATACTAAGAACATCTCCGTCTTCATAGGCTTTATGGTCACTCTTTATCTCAATTGTATTTATACCCTCAACATCTTCTTTCATATTATTCGTAAAAATAATCGCATTTCTATCTTTTACTGATTCAACCACTCTTACTTTGTCTATTTTTTTTAGATTCTGAAAGTCAAGCAGATACAAAATAGATTCTTTTGAAATTGTTTTTATTCTGTCTATATCAGATGGTTTTTGAAGAGCTATAAACTCAAAAGGGAGTTTCTTTTTACTCGATAACGAGTACGCAAAATAGTCCGCATTTTTTTGGTTGTTTGTTTTTATAAGAAGCGGCAACTCTTCTTTTAATGAAGCGTCTAGCTTTATATTGGAAAATGTATATTCTATATAGCTATTTAGGATTCTATTTTCCTCTTTTAGACGCTGGAATGCCTTAAAATGTTCTATCTTTCGCACAAGTTCTTCTATCATAAACGGCTTAAGTATATAATCACTCGCACCTGCCTTAAGCGGTTTTGAAACAGTGTCGTTATTTATATACGAAACCATAAGAATAATGATGGTTTTTTTGTGCATATTTATAACAGGATAAAAATTTTGATCCGGAATATTTGTAGAAAGCAGAATCACATCAAAAAAATCTTCTCTTTGTGCCTCTTTTAAAGTACTTGCAAATTCACAAGTGTATCCCATATCAATCAACTTAGCCGCAATACTTTGAGCTAAATATAGCTCATTTTCAACTATCAATACTCTCATTTTTTCTTCCAATCAAAATATTTTAAAGATGCCG
>JAUPLZ010000175.1 GCA_030836705.1 Campylobacterota bacterium | reverse complement strand
ATTAGGTACTTTATAGAAAAAGTGCATAAAAGAAAAGCTTTTATTCGCCCAAGAATTGTTATATGTGTACCTTACGGACTTACGCAGGTTGAGAGAAAAGCGGTAAAAGAGTCTGCTATGAGCGCAGGCGCTAGAGAGGTTTTTTTGATAGAAGAGCCGATGGCTGCAGCGATTGGAGCAGGACTTCCTGTAAAAGACCCAAATGGAAGCTTGGTGGTTGATATTGGCGGCGGTACGACAGAAATCGGAGTTGTCTCTTTGGGAGGGCTTGTAATAAGCAAATCTATAAGAGTTGCCGGCGATAAAATGGATATAGCTTTTGTCGAGTATTTAAAGAGAAAATACAATCTTTTAATCGGCGAAAGAGCCGGCGAAGAGATAAAAATAGCAATAGGAAATGCCGTTCCACCAAAAGAAAAACTATCAATGTTTGTAAAAGGGCGAGATCAAATAAACGGTCTTTTAAGCACTATAGAGCTTACCAGCGATGAAGCAAGAGAGGCTCTTGAAGAGCCGCTAAAAGATATGCTAAATGCATTAAAAGATGTATTGGAGATAATGCCTCCTGACCTTGCGGCGGATATAGTCGAAAACGGCGTAGTCTTAACCGGCGGTGGAGCTCTTCTTAAAGGGCTTGATAAATATTTTTCCGATGAAATAAAACTGCCTGTTTATATTGCGGATGAGCCGCTTTTGGCAGTTGCAAAAGGAACGGAAAAAGTGCTAGAAGAGATAGATCTTTTGCAACAAATAGCGTATGATTAAAAAGAGTCTTGTATTACTTTTAATTGTAGTTGTTTTTTTTTCCATTTTTAAATTTGGAATTTTTTCGTATGCACCGGTTCTTTATGTGAGCAATATGATAAAAACAAGCTTCATAGGGGCAAAAGACGGCATTTTGGGAGTGATATATTTACATTTTGATCAAGCGGATAGTATTGAAAAACTTAAAGCCGAAAATGAGGAGCTAAAAAAAAAGGCAGTGTTGCTTAATGGGTTTGCGAATGAGGTGATTGAGCTGGGCAACCTTATAAAATATAAAGAAGAGTATGAGCCTTTTTTAAGACCGGTAAGGGCTGTTTCATATGCAAAACTCCCTTATTTTCAGAAGGTTTGGCTTGATTTTGACGACTATAATAGCTCCAAGATTTATGGGCTGTTGTATAATAATGTGACAGCTGGGATAGTAGCAGGAAATGAAGGCGGTGGTATCCTTGGTATTTTAAATGGCGATCCAAAGTGTTCGTATGCTGTTTATGTGGGTGAAAAAAAAGCGCCGGGAGTGGCGATGGGAAAGAATGATAAAGAGATGGTGGTGAAGTATATTCCATCATGGATGAGTGTCGAGATAGGAGATGAGGTGACTACAAGCGGGCTTGATGAGATATTTTTTGCAGGTATTAAAGTAGGTGTGGTAACTGAGGTAAAAGTGGTTCACGCATATAAAGAAGCCACAGTTGAACCGTATTATAATTCTTTAAATCCAAGATATTTTTATGTAATAGAAAAAACCAAATAGAGAGAAAAACATGCCAAAAAGAGATGATATAAAAAATATACTTTTGATTGGTTCTGGACCGATTGTTATCGGACAGGCCTGCGAATTTGACTATTCTGGCACACAAGCCGCTAAGACTTTAAAAGAAGAGGGTTATAGAGTAATTCTTATCAACTCCAATCCAGCAACAATTATGACAGATCCAGAGTTTGCTGACAGAACTTATATTGAGCCTATCCATGAAGATGTTATAGCAAGAATTATCGAAAAAGAGAATATTGATGCAATTTTGCCGACTATGGGCGGTCAGACTGCGCTTAATGTTGCTATGAAAATGCATGAAAAAAATATGCTGGGCAAAGTTAAATTTCTAGGTGCTAATCCTTCTGCTATAAAAAAAGGCGAAGATAGACAAATTTTTAAAGAAGCTATGCTCAAAATCGGTATGGATTTGCCAAAAAGTCGCTATGCGTACAATATCAATGAAGCAATGGAAGCGGCAAAAGAGATAGGCTTCCCTATAATCATAAGAGCATCATATACGCTAGCAGGCGGCGGAAGCGGCGTGGCTTATAATATCGATGAGTACAAAGATTTGGCACAAAAAGGTCTTGAGGCTAGCCCGATAAATGAAATCTTGGTTGAAGAGTCTCTTTTGGGTTGGAAAGAGTATGAGATGGAAGTTATAAGAGACAAAGCCGATAACTGCATAATAGTTTGCTCGATAGAAAACCTAGATCCAATGGGCGTTCATACCGGAGATAGCATTACGGTGGCTCCTGCGCTTACGCTTACTGATAAAGAGTATCAAAAAATGAGAGATGCTTCTTTTAAAATACTTCGTGAAATAGGTGTTGATACCGGCGGAAGTAATGTGCAATTTTCAGTAGATCCAAAAACAGGAAGAATGATAGTTATAGAGATGAATCCAAGGGTTTCAAGAAGCTCTGCTTTGGCTTCAAAAGCCACTGGATATCCAATAGCTAAAATAGCAACGCTTCTTGCAATCGGCTATACGCTTGATGAGATTAAAAACGATATCACGGGAACTACTGCAAGCTTTGAGCCGGTTATTGACTATGTTGTTACAAAAGTTCCAAGATTTACATTTGAAAAATTTCCAAACTCAGACACTACTCTAACAACTGCCATGAAATCAGTGGGTGAAGCGATGGCGATAGGAACTACTTTCAAAGAGTCGATTCAAAAAGCATTATGCTCTCTTGAGACCGGAATAACCGGTTTTGAAGTCCAAAAAGGTGATATTGACTTTATAAAAAAAGAGACAAGAAGACCGAATGAAAAAAGAATACTTTTCGTAGGCGAGTGCTTTAGAAGAGGGCTTAGTATGGAAGAGGTTTTTGAGCTTTCAAATATAGATCCTTGGTTTTTGACTCAAATTGAAGAGATAGTCGCTTTTGAACAAGAGGTAGATCTTGAAATTCTTCAAAACCCAACACTTTTAAGAGAGATGAAAAAAGTCGGTTTCTCCGATGCGATGATTGCCAAGCTTATCAATAAACAAGACGGTTTGCATCTAAGCGAGCACGATATTTATGAAGCTAGAAAAAAGTTCGGGATAAGTTTCTCTTACAATGAGGTTGATACCTGTGCTGCTGAGTTCAAGGCTCTTACGCCTTATCTTTACTCTACATCTACATTTTATAAGAAAAATACGCCGGCTGCCGATGACCAGAAAAAGGTTCTTATAATAGGCGGCGGTCCAAATAGAATAGGGCAAGGCATAGAGTTTGATTATTGCTGTGTTCATGCATCTTTTGCGTTGGCTGAAATGGGCGTAAAAAACATAATGTACAACTGTAATCCAGAGACTGTTTCTACTGATTATGATACAAGCGATGTGCTCTATT
>JAUPLZ010000174.1 GCA_030836705.1 Campylobacterota bacterium | reverse complement strand
TGCAGGCTGGGGAACTATATGTGAAAGCTACTTTCCGACAAATGACTATCCAGAAATGTACACAGATGAAACAAGCTGTATAACTGCTGGCTATTATTGGGATGGAGTTTATTGTACATATTATCCTCAAGAGGTGCAAATATACTCAACACCTCCTTCTTACTACAATATATTTAGTTTAGGTAGCTTTCAATTTAATGCTTATAATTATATAAATGGGGATGTTACTACTATAGCGGCGTGGGATAGTAATGATTCATCAATAGCTTATGTAAATTCTACAGGGGTGATGAGCGCCGTATCAAGTGGATATACAACAATATCAGCAACATACAATAACTACACTGCAAACCAAATTGTAAAAATTCACGATTTATCAGTTTATAGCGATATTGTGGATGGGGTTTATCAGTATTCTGATTTGAATGCTAGTGATATGAAAGTTTATAGGATAATATTATCAGAGCCTGCTGTTTTAACACTTGGAGTTACCTCTCCTGGGGATCCAGTTGTTGCGGTTTATGATAAAAATCAAACTTTGCTAGCGTATAACGATGATTATAGTGGCTTGAATGCAAATTTGTCTGTTAATGTTTTAGATAGCGAGTATTTTATAGGCGTTACTGGCTATTCGGCACAAGCCTTGTCGTCTTATGAGTTAACAGTGGATACTTCTCCTATTCCGTTTGTCTCAGTATTGCCTAGTCAAATCTCATTTGGCGACATTCCTCTGTATGGCTACGCTGAACAAAATGTCACAATAGAAAACAACAGCACTGTTGATTTGTATTTGAATAATATTTCTCTTGAATATTATGATGCAATGACAGCTTTTAATTCACAATGTCCTTTGGTTCTTGCGCCTTATGCAAGTTGTTCTGTTTCTGTTGGAGTGTCTCCGACATATACAGGAGCTTATGTTAATAGCGTAATAATTGATACAGGTGTATCACAAGGCTTGATATATATTCCTGTCAGTGCAAACGGAGTTGATTACAATACAACCACTGTTTATTTGACTGGAATATCAATTTCTCCTCTTAATCAAGAGGTTGAAATAGGAAATTCTATTTTGTTTAATGCCTATGCTAATTATTCCGACAGCACAAGCTTGGATATCACAAATCAAGCAATATGGAGTGCGGAGTATGGGACGATAACAAATGGTGAGTATACTACCGGAAACACAATCGGTGATGATTTTGTTACGGCGGCGTTTGAGCAATTTAGCCTAACATTTGTTGTTAAAGTTGTTGATTTTAACAATACAACTATTCAAGAC
Source organism: Campylobacterota bacterium (assembly GCA_030836705.1). Taxonomy (GTDB): domain Bacteria; phylum Campylobacterota; class Campylobacteria; order Campylobacterales; family SZUA-545; genus JAUPLZ01. Next base: position 4,877 of record JAUPLZ010000174.1, on the reverse strand, counting down.
TGTACAACAGATATAGCATAATGCTATGACTACACAGGATGTATAAATGCAGGTTGGGGAACAATATGTGAAAGCTACTTCCCGACAAATGACTATCCAGAAATGTACACAGATGAAACAAGCTGTATAACTGCTGGCTATTATTGGAATGCAACTTATTGTTCTTATAAGGCAGCAGAGTCTCATATTAGTATAGAGTTTGGCAGCAATGCAAGTGAGGTTGACTATACAAATGCTTTGGCATTAGATCCGTCTGTTTTATACGGTAAGAGTTTGTACTCGCTTGGTTTTAAAGACTATATTTTAAAATCAGAAAGAATGGATATTTCAAGCAGTAACTGGATGATTTATGGATTGGATACTGCTCTTGTTTATACCAAAAAAACAGAAGAGTTAAACACGACAACCATAAACAATATAATGACAAGCAGTAAGTTTGATATTAAATACTTAGGCAGTAAAGATGCGGACAGTTTTAATACGACCGAGTTTGATATTTTTACTTCAAATGCAAAAGCATATGAGTTTATAACAACTAGAAAAGCTGATGAGTATTCATTCCATGATTTGCAAATAGATTATGATACTCAGATGTCATATGGTTCTTTTGATGAATTTATAACAGATAGAAACGGCACTGCTTATTTTATGAATAAAAAAGATTCATACGATACCGGTATAGCATTTAATACAGCCGACTACTCAACTGGCGATAGAAGTGGTGTTATAGCTGAAGTAACAGGAGCGCAAGTAGTAAATTCAAATATTGGCAGCTGGAGTATCTCTTTTATAGAAGAAATTGGCTCGGATGTATTGTTTATTTATCCGAATGAAGAGTATAAGCCATACTATTATAGAGCTATATTTACTATTAATAATGATGGAGATTTGCAAAGAGGTGAATATCAGGCTATTGGCGATGTTTATAAGTTTGTATTGTTTGACGCAGCCGGTCATAATGAGTTTAGTGATTTTATAGAGTTAAATTACAATATTGCGGTGCCGCTTGATGTTCAAGATGTGGTAATAGAACCGGAAGAACCGGTTGTTACAATAAACTCTTTGATTATTTCTCCGGTTGATATAAATGTGAGCGTTTCTACTTCATTGCAGTTTAGTGTTAGCGCTAAGTATTCTGATAACAACATCTCTGATGTGACAGATAAGGTTGTTTGGTCTGCATTAAAAGGAACAATCAGCAGCAGCGGTCTTTATACTGCTACAGATAGTGAGGAGATAGATACTATTACTGCAACATTTGAGGGCTTTAGCGTTAGTACTACTGTTAGGATTTTACCTGCCGCTATCGAACCGGAGCCAGAACCGGAAGCTACTTTTACAGCAGAAGTGGTAAGCGGTTGGAATCTAATGTCGTTGCCTACAAGGGCTTATATGAATCTAAATGATTTGATTGAAACATTTGGAGTAAATGCCGGCAAGATTGATTATTTGGCGAAGTACGACTCGATCGGATGGTCATATTTCCTTGTGGATGTGCATAGTGAAACGGTTGATAGATTTACATCGTTATCTTCTAATGAAGGTTTTTGGCTAAAAGCGTCTAGCGGTTTTGAATTAAAATACACAATGCCTGAAGATATTAGCAGCGCGGATGAAGTATTGCCTCTGAGTGCCGGTTGGAACTTAGCAGGATTTAATTCCGATAAAACCCCGCAAGAGATAAAAAATCTATATGCGGGATATGGTATAGAGAGTATTTGGATTTACAAAAACGGCAAATGGAGTGTTTATATACCTGATATAGCAAAAAATGCTTTGGTTAGTACAACAATACCTAGAATAACGACCATTTCTAAGTTCGATGGCGTTTGGATAAATGTAAAATAAGGATTTGCAATGAAAATCATAAGAGATATTTTATTTATTTGGGTTGTGTTGATTTTTATGTCGGCGTGCGGGACACAAGAGAATAATAAGCAAACAAATAATATAAACACACAAGAGATCGAGGGTGTATCGGAGATAGAAACTCCGCCGATGCCAGATGAAATATAAAAAGGAATTTATCAGTTCGTGATATTGGCAATAGAATCAAGCTGTGATGATAGTGCAATTTGCATTACAGAAATAGAGACAAAAAAAGTTATTTTTCACAAGAGGATATCGCAAGAGGCTGAACATTCAAAATACGGCGGTGTTGTGCCTGAGTTAGCAGCTAGGATGCATGCTGATAATTTACCGGAAATACTTCAGGAGGTAGATTGTTATTTTGAAAATATAAAAGCAGTAGCCGTTACGAATGCCCCCGGATTGACAGTTTCTTTAATGGAAGGAGTCATGATGGCTAAGGCTATATCCTTGGCTCTTAATGTGCCTATTGTTCCAATAAATCATATAAAAGGTCATATTTATTCGGTTTTTATTGAAAAAGAGAGTGTTTTTCCGCTTAGCGCGCTTGTAGTTAGCGGCGGGCACACTCAAGTAATCGAAGCAAAAAGCTACAACAATATGAAAATTGTGGCAAGCAGTATGGATGATAGCATTGGCGAGGGATTTGATAAGGTAGCTAAAATGCTTGGATTTGATTATCCAGGCGGTCCAATAATAGAAAAAATGGCAAAAAACGGTGATAAAAATAGGTTTAAGTTTACGGTGCCGTTAAAAAATAAAAAAGAGATAGAGTTTAGCTATTCAGGATTAAAAAATAGCATAAGGCTTGCTATAGACGAACTTGGCGAAAATATAAGCGAGCAAGACAAGAAGGACATAGCTGCATCATTTCAAAAAGTTGCATTTGAGCATCTGTTTGATAAGCTAAGAAGATATTTTGATATGATACGACCTAAGATTTTCGCCGTAGTTGGAGGCGTAAGCGCAAATGAGTATTTTAGAGAGCATCTAGTGGTGCTTTGTTTAAAATATGAGATAGAGCCGATTTTTGCAAAACTTGAATATTGTTCTGATAATGCTGTTATGATAGCAAGAGCTGGGCTTGATGCTTTTTTTCAAGAGAGATTTGTTGGGTTTGAAGAACTTGATGTGAAATCAAGAGTAGATTTGGAGAGTGAATGAGAATTTTAATTGTTTGTTTTGTTTTTATTTTGTCGCTTGAAGCAGGGCTTGTTAATGCAGTTTCATTTATCGTAAATAATACGCCGATAACTTTGTATCAAATTGATAAAATAGCCGAAAAGATGAATATTTCAAAAGAAAAGGCGTTAGAATTTTTAATTGATGAAAAAATAAAAGAAGATGAGATTAAAACGCTTGGTATTTTTGTGGATGAGTTTGAAATAGAAGATAGGATGGAAGCCATTGCAAAATCAAATAATCTTTCAAAAAAAGAACTTGTTGATATTCTTGAAAGTAAATTTATAAGTCTAAAAGAATACAAAGAAGAGCTCAAGAAAAAGATTATGCAGGAGAAGTTAATAAGAAAGATTTTTTCTCAAGAAAGTATTTTTGTAGATGATGAAGATGCGTTGATTTATTATAAAAACAACCCCCAAAATTTTACGCTTCCTGCAAAAGTAAAAATTACAAAATATGCCACAAAAAACAAGAGGGAATTGGAGAATTTTCTGGCAAACCCTCTAATAATAAACCAAGCAATAGTAACAGAAAGTGAAGTGGTAGACACAAGCGCTCTTAATCCAAGCTTGGCATCGCTTGTAGCAGAAACAAAAGAGGGTGCCTTTACTCCGATTTTGCCAACCGGAAATGATATTTTTGTTGCAATTTTTGTTGAAGAAAAATTAGATATGGTTCAAAAAGAATTTAACGATGTAAAAAATACAATTGTTGATAAATTAAGAGAAGAAAGTGAGTCAAAAGCCATTGATAGATATTTCAAAAAACAGCGTTCAATGGCTAAAATAATTACACTAAGAGTCCCTTAAAATAGTTTTTATGGCATCTCTTGTTACTGTGAAGACTTTTTTTAACTCTTCGGGCGTTATAATATATGGCGGCATAAAATAGACTACGCTTCCAAGTGGTCTAATCAAAACCCCATTTTTTAACGCATATTCATATATTTTTAATCCTATCCGTTCTTTTTCATCGTAACCTTTTAGCTCAACTGCGGCAATCATTCCTTTTTGCCTAATTTCTTTTACATTTTTAAATTCCAAAAATATTTCAAGCTCTTTTGATATTAATGCAATCAGCTCTTTGTTTTTTGTTATTACCGAGTCATTTTCAAATATATCAAGAACAGCGTTTGCAACACTGCAAGCAAGGGTGTTGCCGGTCTAGCTGTGAGAGTGAAGAAATGATTTGCCTTCGTTGTAATCACAATAAAAAGCATTATAAATCTCATCATTTGTCAAAACTACAGAAAGCGGTAAATATCCGCCGGTAAGCCCTTTTGAAAGACACATAAAGTCTGGACTAATTCCGGCTTGCTCGCAGGCAAAAAGGGTTCCTGTTCTGCCAAAACCAACCGCAATTTCATCCGCAATAAGATGAACGCTATATTTTTCGCATAGTTTTTTTGCCTCTTTTATATAACTTGCATTATACATCTTCATAGAGCCTGCGCATTGAACCAAAGGCTCAATTATAAAAGAGCAAATCTCTTCATGGTGAATTTTTAGTATTTTTTCAAGCTCATTTAACGCATCTTTTTCGCTAATTATTGCAGGAGAGGGTACTTGTATCGACTTGATAAGAATCTCATCATAAGTTTTTTTATAAAGATCTACATCTCCAACACTTAAGGCGCCAATTGTTTCGCCATGGTAACTATTTTTTAGAGACAGAACTATAGGTTTTAATTTATTTTTATTTTTAAAATAATGAAAGCTCATTTTGATAGCTATTTCAACAGCACTTGAGCCGTTATCTGCAAAAAAAACCTTTGTTAAATATTTTGGCGATAGCTCAACCAGTCTTTTTGCAAGCTTAATAGCCGG
>JAUPLZ010000173.1 GCA_030836705.1 Campylobacterota bacterium | reverse complement strand
TTTTATTTTTACTACTTGCACCAATTATTAACTTGGATTTATTTAAGATTGCAGGATTATTTTTTGTAATATCGAATACCTTGTTATTTATAAATCTTTTTATTTGCGCAAAAGTCTATTTTAAAACAAAAAGCCAGCCCCTGCCAAAAATGAATTTTGATATGAGTGCATTTATGAAAAAATAGCTCTTTTATACAAATATTATATAGTTAACTATATAATATTTTTTATATTTCCCGTAAAAATATAGTATAAAAAAGAGAAGATATGCAAGAGGGTAAGATAAGGTACTTTTTTAAAAAAGTGTATATTTTTTGGGCGATACTTATTTTTGGCTCTCTTGCGCTAGAAATTTATATTGAATATAGTTATGTAGAAAAGACTGTGCTCAATGAAGCTCAAAGCAATGTAAAAAAAGACTTTATGTTTAGAAATTGGATTGCTTCGCACGGCGGAGTATATGCTCCAGTTACTGAGCAAACCCCATCAAATAAATATCTATTAAATATTCCAGAAAGAGACATAGAGACACCTTCTGGGAAGAAACTTACATTAATGAACCCTGCATACGCTCTTTCCCATATGATGAAATACTATTCACAAACCAACGAGATAAAAGGTCGCACCGTAAGTTTAGGGTTTGTAAATCCAGAGAATGAACCGGATGCATGGGAAAAAGAGCAGCTCAAGATTTTGGAAAAAACAAAAAAACCATTTTATGAAATAACTGTTTTGGATAATAAAAGGCATTTGAGATATATTAGTCCAATGATGGTTACGCATGAATGTATGCAATGTCACGCTAATCATAAAATAGGCGATGTCAGAGGCGGCATCAGTATATCCATTCCAACGCAAAAATACTATGAAGAGTTCTATTCAAGAATGTTGTTATTTATAGTTTTTCATATAGTAATTCTTATTATAGGGTTTTTGGCAATAAAAATAACGCTTTTGCAAACGATTAAATGGGCAAAAGAAAATAGTGACTATAAAAACAAACTAAGAGAAGCTAATCAAGACCTTGAGAAGAAGGTTCAAGAGGCAATTAGTGAGTTAAGAAGCAAAGATGATATCTTGATGAAACAATCAAAAAATGCCGCGATGGGCGAAATGATAGCCAATATTGCTCACCAATGGAGACAGCCGCTAGATTCTTTGGGGCTTACCATTCAAGATATTGCGGAAGCTCAAGAATATGGTGAGCTTACCCCAGAATATATTGATAAAACAGTAAAAAAGAGTATGTCGATAATATATAAAATGTCGGACACTATTAATGATTTTGGAAACTTTTTTAAACCCGATAAAGAGGCTACGCAATTTTTTATTTTTGATGTTATAAGCGAAGTTAAAGAGATTGTGGGAAGCAGTTTGAAAAATAAAGGAATCGCTCTTGAAATAACAGGAGAGAAAGATATGCGAATATTTGGATATAAAAATGAATTTTCGCATGCGCTTTTAAATATTATATCAAACGCAAAAGATGCTTTTGAGAATTTGAAAGAGAAAGCTGGCAAAAAAATAACAATAGCTATTGAAAAAAATCAAGAAAATGTCATTTTAAAAATAAGAGATAATGCCGGTGGAATTCCAAGAGATATTATTGATAAAATTTTTGAGCCGTATTTTACTACCAAAGAAAAAACAAACGGAACCGGTATAGGTCTTTATATGTCAAAAACAATAATAGAAAAAAATATGGGCGGCGAACTTAGCGCATCAAATATTGAAGACGGAGCAGAGTTTACTATTGCGATTCCGTCTGTTAATAATAACCACTAAAGAAGTTCTAAAGAAGCTTTTAAAACTTCATCTGCCGTTATATTTTTCATACAATTATGATGTTTTAGAGGGCACTCTCTTTTCATGCAGGGAGCACATTCTATTTCATGTCTTATAAGTTTGTAGTTTTTATTTCCCCATTGGTAAGTTTGCTTGAAGTTGGTTGGTCCAAAAATAGAGACGGTCGGCACTCCGAGCGCACCAGCTATGTGCATAGGACCTGAGTCGTTGCAGATAAATAGACTACAACCCGCGATATGTGAGACTAGCTCTAATAGAGTTGTTTTTCCAACAAGGTTTTGGTAGTTTGTAACTTTATTAAACTCTAAAACGCTCTCTATTTTTTTGGCAATATCTTTTTCGTTTTCTGAACCCAAAATAACGATATCGTATTTATCCGATAGTTTTAGTGCGACTTCGGCAAATTTATGCGCTTCCCATCTTTTTGCACCGCCGTACGCCGCACCGGGTGCTATGCCTATGGTTTTATTTTTGTATTTTATTTTCTCTTTGATTATAATCTTGGTTTTTCCGGTTTCGTAATCTTTTTTGAAAAAACCATTGACGATTTGATTGTATTTAACGGCTTGATGAGCGGTTTTGTCTATTTTTATAGAGTCTGTTAAGAGCATATTTCTAGCTCCGCTCTTTGCGCCTACTTTTATTTTAGAGTTTATAAAGCTGCATAACAGTGTGGTTGAAAAGCTGTTTGTGAATATAAAAATAATATCAAAAGAGCCATACTTTTCGTTTATTTCTTTTGCTTGTTTTTTTATTCCAAGCACTCTTATTTTGCTTTTTTTACTCTCATCAACTATAAGCTCTTCAAATCTGCTGTCTTCTTTAAAAATTCCGCAAACCGCACCGGAGGCAATCATATATAGTTTTGCATCCGGATGCTCTTTTATTATGTTATTGATTGCAGGAGTTGCCATCACCGCGTCGCCTAGCCAATTTGGCATTCTGATTAATATTTTTTTTGACACTAGTTATCCTATTACAAGATATTTTACACTTTTATCAATAGTGATTTTTTTATTTGCCGCTATCTCTTCGCCCGTTATTAAAAAAACTTTTGTTTTTTGATTTATTTCATATTCGCTTTCACCTTCATTTCTCCAAATCGCAATAATCTCTTGATTCTCTTTTTTAAAAACTAAACTATAAAGACCATTTTTTTCAATGTATTTTACAAAAATAGCATTTTTTAATAGCGTAATCATAAATTGAAATGCAAAAAAGGCTTTTCTTTTTTTAATGCCGTCGCGATTGTCTATAAGCCCATATCCGGGA
>JAUPLZ010000172.1 GCA_030836705.1 Campylobacterota bacterium | reverse complement strand
TATATAATTCTTTTTCAAAATCCATCAAATCTTTTTTATCACATTCTGATATAATAACTGTTCTATCTTTATTGTTCAATGAAATGATATGAACTTGACTTGGTTGATTAGTTATTAATATGTAATACATATTCAATAGTTTACTTTCTTTATCATATTCCAAAAGATAATCATTACCTCTACCTCTTTGTGGCATATTCCACACAATTTTATCATCAATAATTCTGTACAGTATATTCTTATCTTGTAAATATTTTAAAAGGCTTTTTTCTGTTCCTGCTTCTTCTCGAAAACGCTTTAATATGCTAATCATCTCCCTAGAGGTTAGATCAAGACCTTCTCCAACTTTTCCAAATACATTAACCATAATACTCTGAATAATAGTGTAAGGTAAAAGTATGATACCAATTAGAAGTAATAAGATAGTTCTCACTATAATCTCCTTGAAATAAAATAACCTAATGCCATTTCACCTAAACTTACTAATCCCCATATAAGAGCAGTAAAAATGCCCCAAATTACTGCAATTATTATGATTATAGTGAAAGCTTGGTTATCATTATTTTTATTTATTATGGCAATAACTAAACCAACAATTGTGAAGATAATAAAATAAAACAGCATCTTTTCTATTTATTACACATAACTACCATATATCGGTTTAATTTGATACTCTTTAATTATTTCTTCTCTTTCTTTATCAGATACTTGTTCTGAAATAGAAAACACATAAGATAAGATAGGTTGTAAACCAGCTTTTCTTTCGTTTAAATAATTAGCATAAACTCTTTTATATTCATTCCATTGAACTAAATTTCTTCCTACAGGAGTAATAAACACATAAAAAGGTGAATCTTTTCTAAGAGTTCGTAAAATCTTCATAGCATCATCAGGTAGTACTTTATTAATTCTCATTTCCTCAAAAACTATGGTAAAAGCTAATGGTAAAACTCTATTATAAACTTTTAAATTATCCTCAAGTTCAAAATTATAAATATCTCTAAATTTATCTTCTGCGCTCACTAAGACTTTTGTCCATTTAAACCAGCTGAATATTCCCATCAAAATCTAATACCTCTACTTAATATTGTTGCACCATATAACTCTAGTTTATTACACATTTGCTCTGTAAAGTCATTTGGAAACTCATGAACACTACAGTATAGGTCATTTCCAAGTGGGTAATAGGTAATTAATATGCCATTCAATGGACTATCAGAGCTACGAGGATGTGCCGAAATTGCTTGAACCAAGCTATTGTCTATTGTAGCAGTTAAATACCAATATTCTCTACGAATCAATATTGTCCAAGAAATGGTTTTTTCGTCATCACCTTTATGAGATGAATCATTATAGTTAATGTTATTAGACTGTAAAAATGACACTAAATTGTTTATATTAGCCTCTTTAGCGCATTTTCTTAAGAATTGAGTTAATTCTCTCGCTTGATGATTCATAGCAGAACCCAAAAATATATCAGTAAAAAATCCCATAATAATAGAAATCCTCAATTTTATAAATAATAATTATATTATACAAAGTTACCTTGTTACCTTAAGATAAAAATTCGTAACTCATAGACTCTATTCAATACCCCTGCACATTTAAGAGTTTATACTCATCACATCCTGCTTGAAGTTTCATATCGCAAGCTTTACCGAAGAGTTCTTTGGCTCTGCTTCTGTTTTGCTTCACACCTTTACCATTGTCATACATCAACCCAACAGCAACACATCCCTTCGCAGGCTTTTTCGTAAAGTTTTGCGGCTTTGCTAAAGTCACCACTTTGATAAGCTTTGAAGGCATCACTCAAATCATCTGCGATGATGATGTTTGAGAGCACAAGAAGCATCAAAAGTATTTTTTTCGTGTAGATTCCTCTTTTGTTATCAAAACGATGTTTATAACATTATGACACATTATATTTAAGCATTTATGATTCTTTCATATATGGTATATCAAAAACCTTGCTCTTTACTCTCACTATCTTTGTATTTTGCTAATCTTGTGTATGTTGCCATTATTTGTCTCTCATTTTTAATATAAGTTCAATCTCTTTTGCCCATTCATGAATCATTTTAAAATCCATATTCTCTTTTTTCCCGGTCATTAAATTTGAAATCCCTATCAGTCTACTTTGAATTGTTGAAATATCACTTTTTTTAGTAACAATATTTAATTTTTCTAAATATTTATAAAGCGGAATAGTTAATACAATAGCATTGAGTTTTACTGCATTTTTTCTCAAAATATCAGATGTTTCGTATACTTTATTTCTAAACTCTGGTGTATCAATAGTAGAGTTATAGTAAATATTCGCATAAAATGAAACATCTTCAATGAGTTGTCTTTGTATTTTTTGAAGTTCTTGCAATGGTTCTAAAAATAGTTTTAATATCATTTGACCTAACACAAATACAAAAACACCAGTAATAATAGTTGCAAATATTTCCATTTATATATCGCTTTGAATACAATTACCTATTAAAAGAGAGTTTATCGCACAAATTGAACCTAAACAAAATAAAACAATACCCAATAAAACAAAAAACATTGAAATTCTTAATGTCCAAACATGTCCAGTTTGCATTGATGATTCATTATATAGATTTAATTGTGTCAAATAAGCGAATACTGTAGCGATACCACTTGAAACAATACCACCAATAAAATAGTAAAATGCATACTTTATATCAGAATTTGTATAATTACTTTTTTCAAGTAAATTTCCAATAAAAGTCAATAAAGCTATGATCGCTCCACTATTAATTAGAAATACAAATTTTATCGCATTTGTTCCATAGTGAATAAGTGATCTATATGTTTCTTGTTTGTGCCAATTATTTTCTTCCATTATTTACCTTTTTTAACTCGTTCCATACCTCCCGATATAGAACGCACGCAGAAATCCGCACACAACACCTCCCCCTCCTTCCCATCTAGACGGTGAAAACGAAAGAAAACAGGCTGCCGTGCATGAGCCTGATATCAGTTTTTTGGCTTCCCTTCTTTGGGAAGGAACTTTCCGCACCCCTTCTGGGGTGTGCCTCCGAAACTTTTTACCTCTCTTGCTGTGCCGTTTTTATAGATCACCGCTCGCTGGCAATTGGGCGACTCGATACATTTGTCATTATCGCACCCTACATCTTTAGGTACTTTCATTTGCTCTCCTTTTTATTTTATGGTTTTTTTTCTTAAAACGTTCTATTCTTTCGTTTCTCTCAAGTTGAAAATACTCCCAACCCATATTTGGAAGCGAGACAAACCAATAGCTGTGATTTCAAGCCAGCCCCTTATAGAGATCCGATCCTATCACTTTATACACGATCGGCTCTTCAAATGCATCTTCCAGCCTCACGCCGCCTATGATGCCAACGGGATGCTTCGAATATTTGGCGATCTCAAGCAGCGCCTCACCGCTTACTTTTGCCTCTTTTTTCGTACCTGTGGCCCTGTAAGCTCCCAGGCCTATGTAGTCAAGATCTAAAGCATTAGCCTGCAAAATCTCCTCTTTATTGTGCGTGGAAAGCCCGAGGATTTTGCTTCCTATCTGCCGGCGTATCCGGCTGAGAGACAAATGCAAATCTTCACCATAGAGACGTATATCTTCCTGCCCTACGTGCAAACCGTCCGCATAGTCGATCAACTCTATCGTATCGTTCACTATCAGTATCCCTTGATACATCTTGCGGACCGCTAGCAAATCTTCTTTTTTCTCTTCTGTGGAACCTGTTTTGTTGCGGTATTGAAGTATGGGGACGTTAAAAGATTGGATATGTTTAAGCAGTACAGGCAAAGAAACCCTTTTTGAAATAAGCGTTTCTTTGTCTATGAGGGCGTATATCATGCGCTTTTTTTATCAAAAAGTTTAAGCAGGCCGGCCAATGTATTTTTCATTTCTGTGCGGTCCACGATCATATCTATCAACCCGTGCTCAAGCAAAAATTCCGAGCGCTGAAAGCCTTCAGGAAGATCCACCCCGACCGTTTGTTTGATGACCCTTTGTCCTGCAAATCCGATCAATGCATCGGGCTCAGCCATAATCACATCCCCCAGCATCGCAAACGAAGCGCTTACACCCCCCATCGTAGGATCCGTCAAAATAGAGATATAGGGCAACCCTTTGTGGTGCAGCTTATTAAGCGCTGCAGAGGTTTTGCTCATCTGCAAAAGCGAGTAGGTACTTTCTTGCATTCTTGCCCCGCCGCTTGCGCTAACGATAATAACCCCACACTCCTTCGCAATGGCTCTGTTAACCGCACGAACAATCTTTTCACCCTCCACGGATCCCAAACTTCCCCCCATGAAGGAAAAGTCAAAGATAACCAGTTCAACCTCTTGGCCGTGAATCGTACATGAACCGCTTACCACGGAAGAGGTTTTTCCCGTTTGTGCTTTGGCCTCTTCCAGTCGTTTTTTGTAGGGTTTTTTGTCAACAAATTTCAATGGATCAATCGGCGCAAGGGCAGCATCATGCTCTACAAAGCTTCCCTCATCACACAATGAAGCAATGCGCTTATCTGCATCTATACGGAAATGATGATTGCACTTGGGGCAGACGTTTTGTTTTGCTTCTACTTCTTTATAAAACATCAATGCATTGCATTTTGGACATTTTATCCATTGATTAGGGGTTTCTTGGGTTGCTTCGTGTTTTATTCTTCCAAAAAGATTTCCAAATCCAAACATATATTCAACTCTCCTATTTTTTTAAATCTTTCAATAACGCTTCAATCTTATCTGCTATCTCTTTTTCTTTTGATACTATAACATAATCCGCCTCAACGATCACTTCAAGTCCTTCACAAAGAGCCAAACCTGCTGCGAAATCGTAAATACGAAAAGCCCCTACATACAGTACATATTGCACATTTCGTGCATACGCTAAAGACAAGGCCACTGCTCCCGGCGCTCTAAATTTCAATTTTGCATCATTTAAAGCTTTCACTACATCAAAATGGGCATAGGCTTTTTCAAAAAGTCCTATTGGAGAATGAGAAACAGTAGAAGGCCCTTGAAATACTGAACAAAAAAGTTTACCCTGCAGCACTTCATTTTGGTCTGACTTGAGAAAAATATCACCATTGACCAGATTGCAAACAACTGCGGCATCAAGAATGCCATCAGCGTTGATCTTTGCAACCGATGTA
>JAUPLZ010000171.1 GCA_030836705.1 Campylobacterota bacterium | reverse complement strand
AGCTTCATCAAGATTATCGTTTACAATAAGAAAATCGTATTCACTGATTCTTTGAATCTCTCTTTTTGCCATATTTACGCGGCGCTCAATCACTTCTTGTGTGTCTGTTGATCTAAATTCCAATCTTCTTTTGAGCTCTGAGAGAGTAGGAGGAGAGATAAACACCGAAGTAGTTATATCGCCGAGTCTATTTACTATGGTGGCATTTCCTTGCACATCTATATCAAATATAACTAACTTGCCTGCCTTTAATGCCTCTTTTACAGGCCGTATAGATGTTCCGTAGTAGTTCCCATGAACAACTGCGTACTCTAAAAAAAGTTCCTCTTCCATATCATTTTTGAACTCATTTTCATTTACAAAATGATAATGCACACCGTCTTTTTCACCAGCTCTCATAGGGCGAGTTGTTGTTGAAATAGAAAAATAACACTCTCCGATATCATCTATTATTTTGTTTAATAACGAGCTCTTTCCGGCTCCGCTAGGACCTGAAAGAACTAAAATTGCTCCACTTTTATGATTCACTACTTGTCACCGAGAGTTATATTTATACTTATTTTCATTCCTTTTAATGAAGCAACAACATCTTCGCTAGATAAAGCTTTTAGCAATTTTTTAAGAGCATCAACCCCTTCATTCTCATCTTTGTCTATAGCATTTTTTTCGCTTGATAAATTCTCTTCAATTTCTTCAATATCTTCTTCAAGCTCTTCATCAAGCTCTTCATCATCTACTTCTTCGCCAATTGCAAGTTTTAAATCTCTGCTACTCAAAGAATCAATGTTAAATAAAAAGTCCTCATCAACTTCCGTTTGTAAATCTTCATCGCTTAAAGCTTGCACTGCACTCTCTATTTGAGATTCAAAATCCTCAATTGCTTCGTTTGATTCATCTTTTTCTAAACTCTCTTCTTCTTCAAAATCATCAAATTCTAAATCAGTGTCGTCAAACTCCAATTCTTCAAGTTCATCAGTGCTCTCTTTTGTTTGGGCTTTTTGAGGGCTTACTTCCTCAACTTCCTCAACTTCCTCAACTTCTTCAACTTCTCGGTTTTCTTTAAAATTTTCAAGCTTTAAATCACCATCATCAAATTCTAAATTTTCTTCCATATCAGTCTCTTCTAAAAGATTTTGCACTTCTTGAAGCTCATCTTTATCTAAAATACCATCTGTTTTTATATCATCATGCTCTAAATCTTCAAACTCATCATCTTCTGTATCTTCATCAAGTTCGTCAAAATCAAGTTCATCATCTTCTGCATATTCATCAATTTTACTTAATTTTTCTTTTTCATCTAAATCATCAAATTCGTCCAAACCTTCAATCTCATCAACTTCATCAATATCATTAAAGTTATCAAAAGATTCAATTTTATCGTGTAATTCATCTAAACCAGAAATATCATGGGTTTCATCAATCTTATCAAGCTCAACTGCTTCTGTCATTTTTCCTAAAGATATCAACATATCTACTAAATCAGTGGGTAAAAATGGTTTTTTAAGTATTTTAGTAAATTCTTCTGCAAAATTAGCCCCTTTAGAGCATATATACAAAGATTTATTAAACTTTATCTTAGAGCTAATATCTTGCATAACATTTTCGCCATAAAGTGCATCATCAATAATCAATAAATCATAATTACCATACTCTATTTCTTCAATGCTCTCTGCTATGTTTAGCCCATCTGAGGTCTTTTGCGCACTTAAAGTTACTAATTTATTAACTACTGGATTATTGTTTAGAAGTAATATTTTCATTACGCTTTCCCTTGGAGGCTCTTTTGACATTATTGTATCAAAAAAAACTAAAAAAACATCTCTAAAAAATTAAAAGCCTGCAGCATTTGATCTTTTAAAATTAGCATTATTGCCGTAAATGTCGCAATAAGTACGGCAAAAGAAACTATGATTTTTATAGGAAAACCAATTACCAAAAGATTGAACTGAGGCATTGTTTTCATAAGCATTCCAAATATAATATCTGCCAACCATGAGAGTGCCGTAATTGGAAATGCGATCATAAAACCAACCATAAACATGTTTGACATAGCTTTGATTATATAATTAAAAAGATTTTCACTCATTATAAAACCGCCAAGCGGTATATTTTTCAATGAGCCGTCTATAAATAGCAACATCCAATGATGCATATCTATTGCAAAGATAACCATTAGAGCCATTAGAGATAAAAACTGGGAGATAATCGGCATTGAAATACCGTTTTGCGGGTCTATTGCGCTAGCCATTGAAAAACCCATCATAAATGATATCTGTCCGCCGGCAAATGTTATAACATTAAATGAAATTTGCAATATTGTTCCTATTGCCAAACCAAAAAATAGTTCACTCAAAATTGCCAAAATTATACTTGGAACTGTAATTGGTATCGCCAGAGGAGGCATCGAGGAGTAAAAAACAATAGTAAAAAAGAATGCCATTGATGCTTTTGTGGTAACTGGAATACTATTATGAGAAAATATCGGTACCGCCATAAACAGTGCACCAAATCTAAAAAAAAGAAGAATAAAGCCGACTATGTAAACATCGCTAAAGACTTCTACCCAGCCCATTTTTAAATCTCACATAACCTAAACATTACTTTAGTACCTTTAACTCTTTGTTTACAAGTTTATAAACTTTGTGACATTTGTAGGCAAGCTCTTCATCGTGAGTTACTAAAATCATACCTGCACTATGTTTGGCAATATATTCAAAAAAGATATCCATAACTTCATTTGCAGTTAATTTGTCTAAATTGCCTGTTGGTTCATCGACAAAAAGTAAGCGAGGCTGCTTTGTCAGTACTCTTGCTATTGAAACTCTTTGCTGTTGACCGCCAGATAACTCTGTAACTTTTTGATTTATTGCTTCATCGATTTTTAATCTTTTT
>JAUPLZ010000018.1 GCA_030836705.1 Campylobacterota bacterium | reverse complement strand
TTGAAGAGATGGCACAGACGCTTTTTAGGCAATGGTTTATTGAAGAGGCTAAAGATGAATGGGAGGTTGGAACTTTAGATGACGCTTTAACCGTAAAAGGGGGCACTACTCCTAGTACGCAAAATACTGAATATTGGAATGGTGATATTTGCTGGTCTACACCAAAAGATTTATCTACCAATAGTGATATGTATTTATCTGATACAGCTAGAAAAATAACAAAAGAAGGGTTAGCAAGAATAACTTCTGGACTTTTACCCGTTGGTACAATTTTGTTATCTTCAAGAGCTCCAGTCGGATATTTGGCAATTTCAGAAATTCCACTTGCTATTAATCAAGGCTATATTGCTGTTTTGGATAATAAAGATTTTTCGAAATATTTTATTTTTTTATGGCTAAAGTTAAATATGGAGTATATCATCAGTAATGCAAATGGCTCAACATTTTTAGAGATCAGTAAGTCTGTTTTTAAAAGCTTAGAAATAATCAAACCTCCGAAGGAATTAAGAAAAAAATTTGATGAACGAGTTGAATCAAGCTTTGAAAAAATTAAATCAAATACAAGACAAATTAAAACTCTTGAAAATCTACGAGATACACTACTTCCTCAGCTTATGAGTGGGGAAGTGAGGGTGAAAATATGACGAATTCAAACATACTAATCTACCAAACAGAAGATGGGCAAACGAAAATTCAAACAAGACTTGAAGATGAAACAGTGTGGCTTACCCAAGCACAACTTTGTGAACTTTTTCAAAAATCAAAACCTACCATCAGTGAACATATCAAAAACATTTTTGAGGAAGAAGAACTTATTGAAGATTCAGTTGTTCGGAATTTCCGAACAACTGCTAAAGATGGTAAAAATTACAATACAAATTTTTACAACCTCGATGTCATTATCTCCGTAGGTTACCGTGTAAAGTCCCTGCAAGGTACAAAGTTTCGTCAATGGGCGACAGCATTGCTAAAAGAGTACATAGTAAAAGGTTTTACTATGAATGATGAGCTTCTCAAAAATGCCGGTGGCGGAAACTATTTTGAAGAGTTACTCGCTCGTATACGAGATATACGAAGCAGTGAAAAAGTATTTTGGCGCAAAGTGCTCGATATTTACGCTACAAGCATAGACTATGACCCCAAAGCAGAACTCTCAATACAGTTTTTTCAAACGGTACAAAATAAAATGCACTGGGCAGTTCATGGTAATACAGCCGCAGAGATAGTCTATCAAAGAGCAGACAGTGCAAAACCAAATATGGGTGTTTTGAGTTTTAAAGGAATCAAGCCAACCAAACAAGAGACACAAATCGCCAAAAATTATCTGGATGAAAAAGAACTGGATATGCTCAACCGTATGGTGAGTGCATATATCGAAATAGCTGAAATTCAAGCGATGAATCAAACCCCTATGCATATGAAAGATTGGATTGATAGACTCGATGATTTTTTAAAGATGACGGGTAAAGATATTCTGAGTCATGCAGGAAAAATCAGTCACGATAGCGCAATAAAAAAAGCGAATGAAGAGTATCTGGAGTATAAAGAAAAAACCAAAAATGAACTCTCAAATGTTGAAGAGGATTTTATAAAGCAGATTGATAGCACCGCCAAGATGTTAAAGGGCAAAAAATGACCAAAATAACCGAAAATGAAATTGAACTTTTTGCCATAGAACTATTGGAAAAACTAGGGTTTGAATATATCTATGCACCGAGCATTGCACCAGATAGTGAAACTCCTATGAGAGAATCTTTTGCAGATGTGATTTTAAAAGATAAACTCCAAAACGCACTTACCGCTATCAATCCTACACTGGATTATGATCTAATCGAATATGCCGTTAAACAATGCCAAAGACTAAGAACAACAGAGCTTTTAACGGATAACGAAACCTTTCATAAAATGCTTACAGAGGGAATAACCGTCGAAGTTCAAAGAGATGGTGTAACTCGTGGTGAGATAGTTAAGCTCATAGATTTTGATAATGTCAGTAACAATGACTTTGTAGTATCAAATCAATTTACTATCGTAGAAAATGGAATCAACAAGCGACCTGACTTAATTCTTTTTGTAAATGGCTTACCATTGGTCGTGGTTGAGCTGAAAAATCCCGTAGATGAGAATGCCACTATCGGTTCTGCGTACAAGCAAATACAAACCTATAAGAGTGTTATACCATCACTATTTACCTACAACGCTTTTTGTATCATCAGCGATGGGTTGGAAGCCAAAGCGGGAAGTATATCCGCAGATTTATCACGGTTTATGAGTTGGAAAAGCAGTGATGGAAAAAGTGAAGCTTTAAAGCTTGTCTCACACATGGAAACACTTATAAATGGGATGTTGAATCCTATCACACTGCTTGATTTAATCCGAAATTTCATCGTATATGAAAAGAGTACAAAAGTAGATAGCAAAACCCATTTAACAACGATTGAAACGGTTAAAAAATTAGCGGCTTATCACCAATACTATGCGGTAAACAAAGCCGTCGAGAGAACGACACAAGCAAGCAGTATTAATGGGGATAAAAAAGGTGGGGTTGTTTGGCATACACAAGGGAGTGGTAAGTCACTCTCAATGGTGTTTTATACGGGTAAAATCGTTCTTAGCTTGAATAATCCAACTATCTTAGTAATCACAGATAGAAATGATTTGGACGACCAGCTTTTTGATACTTTTGCCAGTTCACAGAGTTTACTCAGACAGGAGCCTATTCAAGCGCTAAACAGAGACCATTTAAAAAGTCTTCTGAAAGTTGCAAGCGGTGGAGTCATATTTGCCACTATTCAAAAGTTTTCGCCCAAAGAGGGAAATATATATGATGAGCTCTCAGACAGACGAAACATCATAGTCATAGCCGATGAGGCACACCGTACACAGTATGGATTTAAACCAAAAACGGTTGATGAAAAAGATAAAGACGGCAATGTGATCGGTAAAAAAATTGTTTATGGATTTGCTAAATATCTTAGAGATGCTTTACCAAATGCCACTTATCTTGGATTTACAGGAACACCGATTGAAAGTAGTGATGTCAATACACCTGCTGTATTTGGTGATTATGTAGATATTTA
>JAUPLZ010000170.1 GCA_030836705.1 Campylobacterota bacterium | reverse complement strand
TACAAAAATAGATGAAAATAATAGAAAAGTAGCATCAAACTATACAATTAACTTCGGTAGATGTATCTATTGCGGGTATTGTGCTGATGTTTGTCCGGAATTAGCGATTGTTCATGGCGATAGATATGAAAATACAAGTGAGCAAAGAGCGCATTTTGCCCTTAAAGAGGACATGCTTACGCCACTTGATAGATTAAAAGAGCAAAAAGAGTTTCAAGGCTTTGGTGCGCCAAGCAAAGAGGCTGATAAGCTTGTTAAAAAAACACCATTAGCATATTAAAAGGGGAGATATGGAGGCTATTGCATTTTATACATTTTCCGCGCTAACGATAGTAATGTTTTATATTACCGTAACTACAAATAATGCTCTTTATGCATTGTCTGCGTTGGCTGCTGGAATGATTTTTATTTCTGGATTTTTTTTCCTGCTTGATGCTGAATTTTTAGGCGTTGTTCAGCTTGTTGTATACAGTGGCGCTGTTATGGCTTTGTATGCTTTTGGTATGATGTTTTTTGACTCAACAAAAATCATTAAAGAAAACACCCATTCTGCAAAAACAGTATTTGTTTTAAGCGGCTTAAGCGCACTTCTTATAGTTGCTATATTTGCAGCACCGATTATAGCGGATAATGTTGTTGCTGTTTTTCCTCCAAATGAAAGTGTCGGAAATACGGAAAATATCGGATATGTTCTTTTTACAAAGTATTTAATACCATTTGAATTAGCGGCGGTTATGCTTCTTGTTGCCATGGTTGTTGGTATTGTGCTTGCTAGCAAAAAGATGGATTTATCAGTAGAGGAGGATGCATAATGATAACACTAAATCACTATTTGATTGTTTCAGCAATTTTATTTGTAATTGGCATGATAGGTGTTATGAGAAGAAAAAATCTTCTTATGCTTTTTTTCTCTACAGAGATACTATTGAATGCGGCGAACATAGGTTTTGTCGCATTATCGCACTATTTAAATGATTTAAGCGGTCAGATTTTTGCCTTTTTTATAATTGCAATTGCTGCAAGCGAAGTTGCTGTTGGTCTTGGATTGTTGATACTTCTGTATAAAAGAAAAAATACGGTTGATCTTGATTCGATTCAAAATATGCACGGTTAAAGGGAGATAGATGGAAAATTTACTATATACAGCACTTTTTGCTCCTTTAGTTGGATCTATATTTGCCGGTATTTTTGGTGCAAGACCGAAGCTTTTAATTGCAGGACTAGTTCCTTCGATTTTGCTTTTAATTTCAATGGCTGCCTCATTGGTGCTTTTAAAGTATGTTTTAGAGACTGGAAATATTGTAGAAGCGACACTATTTGATTGGATAACAATGGGTAATTTTAATATTGCCTTTGGTTTTCAGGTTGATCCGATTACTGCGGTAATGATATGTGTAGTAACTATTGTTTCAGCGATGGTTCATATATACTCAATAGGATACATGGAGCATGATAAAGGATTTAATAGATTCTTCTCATATCTATCGCTATTTGTTTTTTCTATGATGATACTTGTAATGAGTGATAACTTTCTTGGTCTATTTATCGGTTGGGAGGGTGTTGGAGTTTGTAGTTATCTTCTTGTCGGTTTTTGGTATCACAAAAGAAGTGCAAGCTGGGCTGCAAATGAAGCGTTTATTATGAACCGTGTTGCAGACCTTGGTATGCTCTTGGGTATTGCGCTTATCTATTGGAATCTAGGAACGGTAAAATATACAGAGGTTTTTGCAAGCGTACCTGAAATGAGCGAAACAATCTTGTTGTGGATTGCTGGATTGTTGTTTGTCGGAGCAATGGGAAAATCCGCTCAATTTCCACTACACACATGGCTTGCCGATGCGATGGAGGGTCCAACGCCTGTTTCAGCACTTATTCATGCTGCTACGATGGTAACAGCCGGTGTTTATTTGCTTGTTAGAGCACATGATATATATATGGCGGTTCCTGAAGTAGGTTATTTTGTGGCATGTCTTGGCGCGTTTGTTGCTATGTTTGCGGCCACAATGGCGCTTGTAAATAATGACCTTAAGAGAATTATTGCCTATTCTACGCTGTCGCAATTAGGTTATATGTTTGTTGCCGCAGGGCTTGGTGCTTACTGGGTTGCTCTTTTTCACCTTATGACTCATGCGTTTTTTAAAGCTCTTTTGTTCTTGGGCGCTGGAAATGTTATGCACGCTATGCATGATGAGTTAAATATAAAGAAAATGGGCGGTTTGTTCGGTGCTATGAAAGTAAGCGCCATTATGATGATTTTGGCATCCGTTGCGCTTGCCGGTATCTATCCGTTTGCCGGATTCTTCTCAAAAGATAAGATACTTGAAGTTGCTTTTGGCGGCGGCAATTATGTTTTATGGGGAGTTCTTTTAGTTACTGCGATGCTTACTGCGTTTTATAGCTTTAGGCTTATTATGCTTGTATTTTTTGGAAAAGATAAATATAAAAGTATTGTTGCGCATCCGCATGAGGCTCACTGGTTTATGCTTTTGGCTATGAGCCCTCTTTTGGTTCTTGCGATAGTAGCTGGATTTTTTGAACACTCATATGTCGAAATGGTAAAACAACAGCTTCCGATTTACATGCCTCATGTAGAACATGATACTCTTTATGGATTGATTGCTCTTACACTAGGGCTTGTTATAGCAAGTATTGCCTTTGCTGTATTTAAGTACAAAAACGGTGGATTTAGCGAGAGATGGGAGAGTGATTGGATTAATAAGATGCTAACTAATCAATACTATATTCCGTATATATATGAAAAATGTATTGTTGTGCCATATACAAAGCTTTCGAAAATCGCTTGGCAGCAAATAGACCAAAAGGTCGTAGATGCTACGGTGGATTTTATTGCCAAGTTTGTTTACAATGCCGGCGAGAAATCTCGTGCAATGCACACTGGTAATTTATCTACGATGCTAAGACTAATGACCTTTGGTTTTTTAGTTGTATTGGCTTTGGCATTAGTTTTAAGCTATGTGGCTAAATAAGGAGAATTGATGGAATATATACTTTCGTTACTAATATTTTTTCCGGTAGTAGCCGCTCTCTTTGGTTTGTTGTTGACCAAAGAGAGTATTAAAACATACGCTATTATTGTGACATTTATTGAGTTTTTAGTATCTCTGCTCTTATGGGATAATTTTGATATGGCAAATATCAAAATGCAATTTGTTGAGAATATACCGCTAATTAACAGCCTGGGCATTAATTACTATGTGGGTATTGATGGTTTTTCATTATTTTTGGTCATTATGACTACATTTATGACGATGATATCTATTATTGGACTAAGTGAAACCAAAAATCTAAAAAATCTAATAGCATCGATATTATTGCTTGAGATGACAATGGTTGGTGTTTTCGTTTCTCTTGATGCGATTTTGTTTTATGTGTTTTGGGAGCTTTCTCTTGTTCCTATGCTTTATATAATCGGAGCTTGGGGTTCTGGAAATAGAATTTACGCAGCCATTAAGTTCTTCTTGTATACTTTTGCAGGTTCGTTGATAATGCTTGTCGGAATGCTTTATATCGCATATGTATTCTATCAAGCTACTGGAAATTGGAGTTTTGCTATTACCGATTGGCATTTACTGCAAATGCCGTTTAATATGCAGCTATGGCTTTTTGCAGCGCTGTTTATCGGTTTTGCGGTAAAAGTTCCGATGTTTCCGTTTCATACTTGGCTACCGTACGCTCACGGTATGGCTCCAACAGTCGGTTCTGTGATTCTTGCTGCGGTTCTTTTAAAGATGGGAAGCTATGGATTTATTAGATTTTCGCTCCCTATTTTTCCAGACGCAACTGTATACTTTATGATTCCAATAGCTATTATTGCTCTTGTTATGATTGTTTATGCTGCAATGGTTGCATTTGCCCAAAAAGACATGAAGCAGGTTATTGCATATAGTTCTGTTTCACACATGGGTGTTGTAGTGCTAGGTACATTCGCATTAAATGTTGAAGGTATTGGCGGAAGTGTCTTTTTGATGCTTTCACACGGTATTATAAGCGGTGCGCTATTTATGCTTGTCGGTGTAATTTATGATAGAAGACACACTAAGTATATGAGTGAATTTGGCGGACTTGCATCCGTAATGCCAAGATATAGCGTAATATTTGGAATTATGTTAATGGGATCTGTCGGTCTTCCTCTTACGATGGGGTTTGTAGGCGAGGTTTTATCATTGGTCGGTTTCTTTAAAGTATCACCTGTTATGACTGCTATTGCCGGCACTACAATAATACTTGGCGCTGTATATATGTTAAATCTTTACAGAGAGTCGTTTTTTGGTGAAGTGAAAAATGAAAAAAATAGAGGCTTAAAAGACCTTCTTCCGCATGAAATGTTTGCTCTTGTTCCGCTAACGGTTGTGGTTTTATGGCTTGGAATTTATCCAAAGCCGATTTTAGAGCCTATTAATCAAAGCGCTAAAGTTCTTGTTAATTTTATGTACCATAAAGCTCAATTTCAAGAAACAAAAGAGAAGCTATATGATTACAACACAATCTTTAAGGGTGGTAAATAATGGAACCGATAGTATTCGACCTTAATGCTTTAAATATAAATTCTATAATGCCAATAATTACTGTGTTATGCGGTGCTCTTTTTATATTGATTATAGATTTGATAAAAAAACAAGATAAGCAGTTTTATGTATTAGTTAGTAGTGTGGTTTTGCTTATTTCGATCTTTCAGCTAATAGATATAAATAGTGTCGGCAGAGGCTTTTTTGATGTAATTTTGGTTGATGGCATAGCTATTGTTTCCCAGTTGATTATATTGGTTGCGTCACTCTTGTTTATTCCTCTTGCCTTAACTGGCGGTAGATTTAAAGAGTATGAATTTGCTGAATATTTTGCCTTTTTCCTATTTATGATAGTCGGCTTCCAATTTATGGTTAGCTCTGATAATTTAATATTGATATTTTTAGGACTTGAAACCGGTTCATTGGCACTTTATGCTCTTATTGCAATGCACAACAGACAGAAGTCTTTAGAGTCTGCAATTAAATATTTTACAATGGGTGCGTTTGCTGCCGGCATGTTTGCATTCGGTAGTATGATTTTTTATGGACTTTCAGGAAGCGTAGAGATTCATGCTATAAAAGGGGTGCTTGAAGCAAATAATTTTGAAAATCTTCCTTTGGTTCTGCTTGGTTCGTCATTTATAATTGTTGCACTTGGTTTTAAATTATCAATGGTTCCATTTCACACTTGGACTCCGGATGTTTATGAAGGTGCTTCGGCTCCTCTTGCTGGATATATGTCGATTGTGCCTAAGATTGCAGGTTTTGTTGTGGCGCTTAGATTTTTCGATTTTCTTGTAGCGGCTGATAATGATGTGGTTTATACACTTCTTTGGATAAGTGCTGTTGCGACTATGACTATCGGAAATGTTTTAGCACTCGTTCAAGATGGTGTAAAAAGAATGCTTGCATTTAGCTCAATCTCTCATGCCGGCTTTGTTATGACAGCGATTGTCATGGGAACCACAGAGGCTCATGCTGGGATTTTCTTATATTGGGGATTGTTTTTATTTACAAATCTTGGAGCATTTGCAATGCTTTGGATTTCTAGACATCAAAGCACGCAGTTTGATATAAGATATGACCACTCATTTACCAAGTTTGCAGGCATGGTGAAAGTATCTC
Source organism: Campylobacterota bacterium (assembly GCA_030836705.1). Lineage (GTDB taxonomy): Bacteria > Campylobacterota > Campylobacteria > Campylobacterales > SZUA-545 > JAUPLZ01. The sequence continues at coordinate 778 of JAUPLZ010000170.1, read as the reverse complement.
CGATTGGCGCGGTAATAATGGGAGTATTTATGCTATCTCTTGCTGGTGTTCCTCCGTTTGCTATGTTTTGGGGAAAAATATATCTAATCGGTGCGGCTTTGGCGAGTGATCATATTTATCTTGCGATTATAATGGCGTTAAATAGTGCTATTGCTATTTACTACTACTTAAAGCTTATTGTTTTTATGTTCTTAAAAGATCCTAATCAAAACGACGGGACTGTTTATTATAAGAGTGGTACATTTTCTTTAAAAGTAATTTTGGCAATCGCAGTTATTGCTGTTGTTTTATCAATAACTGCGATTGATCCTCTTCTTAGTTTTGCTTTAAATCATGTTGATGCAAGCGGTTTTTGAACTAAAAAGTAACTATGATATAATCTGCGCCCCAAAGGCGTAGATTTATGAAAAAACTCTATTTTTTATTCTTTTTTTTTACTGTTGCTGTTTTTGGATTGGAGCTAAGCGTATCTACTGGTATGCACGATTCACGGCAATATTCCGTTTTAAATATAACGCACAATAATGAGTTTAAATGCACAAATATAGCCACTCCAACAAATCCGCAAGATAGATATATATGTAAATTCAAAGAGATACCGCTTACATATCCGCAAAAAACGGAAAATAGCTTTTTTTTCATCAATCCGATTGTTGAAAAAGACGGCATGTTTGTAGAGGTTATTCCAAAGAAAAATTCCTATTTAGCACAATTAAAGAAAAATGAAAAAGATCTGTATTCATGGATAATAATTGGATATGAAGACAAACTCCCATTT
>JAUPLZ010000169.1 GCA_030836705.1 Campylobacterota bacterium | reverse complement strand
TCCATATCCGCCACCCAGACGGGCATAACATCGTTTGTGCCAAAAAGCTTCTCCCGAAGAACGTACTTCTCCGCGTTTGTATTTTCTCTACATACAGAGGTTGAAAAATCGTAGTTGTTTGTATATTTCATAGACACGCCGTCTGCTTACTCTCTATATGCTCATCTTTTAAAACAAAAGCCTTATCTCTAATCTTCTTCTCTTTTAAAACTTCTTGTACATATTGTGCTATTTTTTTTGCCAAATAATATGCTAAATTTGGCGGGACGGCATTGCCAACCATTTTGTACCCTGCGGTTAAATTTGTATAGTAAAACTTATGTGTATCGGGAAAAGTTTGTATTCTTGCACACTCTCTTACGCTAAGTCTTCTGTAAAGATGTTCGTTATTTGGTACAAAGATTCTTTTATTTTGCTCTACAAACTCCATCTTTGGGGCTTGTGGATGAAGCGGGGCGTGTCTGCCTCCTGCTTGAATCGTAAATGACGGTTCATCCCAACTTCTAACTCTGTTTCGTGACATATACATAGATGAAAAGTCACCTGTCATATATTCATGATTTTCAATAAAACATTTACTCCCATTGGTATAAGTTTTCTTTTTAGCAGCAATGGCATTATCTTTTAAATCAAAAATAACATCTTGCAAAAATCTCTTTTTACTAAACTCGTGTGGAAATTCAAATCTAATATTTAGGTCTTTTCTAAAGCCGATAAAGAAAACTCTTTTTCTATCTTGTGGAACTTTGTAGTCATGTGCATTTAAAAGCTTAAAAGAGAGGTCGTATCCGCTCTCTATAAAATGGTTTTTTATGTTTTCCAATGCCTCGTCATGCCGCCCTGCCAACATACCAGAAACATTTTCAGCCAAGAAAAAAAGCGGTTTTTTATCTCGCAAAACCCGTATAAATTCAAAAAACAACTGCCCACGATGGTCATCTATGCCACGAGACTTCCCAGCCTCACTCCAACTCTGACACGGCGGTCCGCCTATAAGCCCGATGGCATCAGGAATCTCGCTTGATGGGATACTTACTATGCTTCTTCTATCTAATTTTGTAATAGGAAAGTTTTTCTCAAAAGTTTCCCAAATTTCTTTATCATACTCATTCGCCCATATAGTTTTAAATCCTGCTTTTTCAAAGCCTAAGTCTAAGCCTCCGGCACCGCTGAAGAGGGAGATTATGTTCATTGTGATAACTCCTTTATTTTTCTTTGTGCCTTAAAACTTCCAGCAGTACAATTTTTACCACCAAACTTACTATTTGTAAAATAGTAACCATCTAGCTCATTCTTATCAATAGTGACAATCGTTGTTCCATCAAATGTTTCTCCACCAAAAGAAGCATTCCAAATAAAATAGAGTCTCCAAGTTTCATTTATTTTAACTATTTCAGAAGATATGGTGGATGAGTTTCCTCTTTCTACTTTTGTTACAACATGAACATTTAACCAAGTTTGTGTAATTTTTATATCTGCTTTTTGTTCTATACCATCTGCTATATTGATTATAACTGCTGACCAATCTCCATTAACATCTGGGATAGAACCAAAAAAAGAATTAATCTGTTTTATCTTCCATAAGTGATTATTGACTAAGTAAAATGCTATTGTTGAAAATATACTTAATGCTCCTGTTAATTTCAATAAACCTATTGGTTCATCTGGATATCCAAAACAATACAAATAAAGTACGATAAAAACGATGCTTGTAAAAATTGTTATCCACCCAAACTTTTTCAGCTTATCTTGTGTTGTCATTGACAATTTTCCTCTACCCATTCATTCATATCAGTTCTTATAACATTTCCACCGTAGTAATCTTGATATTCAATTTTACTTAGCAACTTTTTATTATCATTATCTAAATTATAGTGAATATCTGAAGAAACTAAAATTTCATATGAATGCTCTTTATTTGCCTTATTGCAGAGTTTAGCTGCTGCGTTGAGTGCATTACCCATCCAAGCCACTTCATTGAGTCCGCTTCCTGAAAATCCAGCTTTTATGAGTAATAACCGCCCATAATCCATACCTATACCTATGTTTATCTCGGTAATTTTTTTCTTTTTTAATTTGCAATTCAAAATATCAACTAAAGAACTAATTGCATAAGCATCACCAAATGCCAAATCAACATCAGACTTTTGAGGTGTTTCGTAAACTCCACTCACACAATCACCATCAATATTGATAAATCTACAGTTTGTATTTCCATTCATGATGGCAATCACTTCCGAAATAAAACTACGATATATTTTTGCTAAAGCAGGTCTATTATGGGCATCAATGAGCTTTGAAGAATCTCGAATATCTACAAAAAGTGCTGTTGCATTCACATAAAAACCATTTGTAAAAGTAAGCTTGTCAGCAGAGGGAAAGCTTTTCACTTCTTCAAAAGAGGTGTCTTGCTGATTTAAAATAGTATCAATTCGTAAAATACTTTTTGTATAATCATAAGCCATATAATTTGTTTGCATTTTTCATTTCCTTTAAGCTAAATTTTAAACACCAACAACTTACCATCCATCAACTGAACAGGATTATTTGGATTTTTAATCCTAACATCCACAACGCTAACATTCTCATTATCGAAATTTTCTATCGCTTCTCTGTCTTCAAGCGGTAATAATTAATACTTCTCTTGTTTCATGAGACAGATAAGCTGAAAAGATTTTGTATCGTCGTATCTATAAAGATAGTTAAAAATTTTAGTAGGATTATCTATATGCCACATGCCACGGATGCGTAAATCCGTAACTCCTAATGGGTCAACTTTTTTAACTTTTCCGAGTTCATTGGTATCTGTAAATTCGACATCAGGTATAGAGGCAATACCGTTTGAAATGGTATCTTTTATCCTTTCATAAATCTCTTTATCGGCACAAAAGCAATCTCCGTAAACAAGCCACAAAGATTTTAACTGGTTGGTATTTTTAGGTACATTGCCTATGGCATAGAGCATATCTTTTTGCGTCCAAGTTTCACAACTTCTACAAGCGGTCGTAATCATAGTGCTATCCGAGAAAAGCTTTGCTTTTGGATATGAACTGTTGAGTGCTATTGCGGTGCTATGTGATTCTAGCTTCTTTATCTCTATAGCATCACTGTTTCTTAAAATCAAATCTGGAGGGTTATTTTTGTTCCCGCTATAAGAGTAAATTCTTGAAAAAAATTCAAGCCTACTTTGTTCATTTGCTTCATTTGTTGCACCTGCAAAAGCATCTTTTATAAGGCTTTCCAAACCCTCACCCATATTGTTTGCTCTATTATTTCCATTAGTCACATTGTTTACGGTAGTTTGATAATTATTTACGATATTTATAAAAGCTTTGATTATATTAGACAACTTTTGACCTCCGCTATTTATTTTTAAAATTATAACTTTTTATACTTACATATATTACTATTATTTTATATTAGAACAATAAAATATGTCATATTGCAATATTATCTCTTCCTCCAAACACTAACCTCTGCAACGCTATGCTGAAACTTTCTAACCGTCTCTTTGATAACAAACTCCAAATCCTGAATATGGACAAGCTCAAACTTTTCACATAAAATCTCTTTTAAAGTATCTATGGTTTTTACCTCTTTTCCGCTCTCATCTTTGTATCCGCCAAGCCAGAACTCTTTTTTGGTTGAGCTCTCCTGCCATGTGTATGGCGAGGTTAAAATCAAAACGCCATCGCTGTTCAGCCTCTCATGAACGCTCTCCAAAAACAGTCTGGGGTTATATAGTCTGTCTATGAGATTTGTTGCCATTACCAAATCGTAAGAGTTGAAATTTGGCTTTAGGTTACAAGCATCTCCCTGCCAAAAAGAGACTCTCTCTTTTAGATTTTCATAGCCAAGTTCCTCTATGGTCACCTTTTTTTTCTGCACCAAATCGCCCTCGATTTTTGAAGCAAATGCGATGTATCCGTCACTTTTTAGTTTTACGCCAACGCCTATAAATCTAGCCGAAAAGTCAATCCCCTCCACCTCATCAAAACTCTTGGCAAGTTCAAATGTCGCTCTTCCAGTTGCACATCCCAAATCAAGCGCTTTTGTGTGGTTTTTTGCAAATTTTGAGGCTATTTTTGCGCACTCAATTGCAAAGTTTTTTACACCAAAATTCTCATTGCCATACTGAAATTCGCAGTACTGAGACACCAGCTCATCGCTCTCATATACGTCATTTTCAACTCTATCGTCACTGTTTGAGACAACATATCTGAAGCCGGCATTTTGAGGGAAGTGTTTGCGAAATGCGTAGCGGGAGTGTTTCATGATAAGATTGCCGCTGCTTGCCCATGATGAGCCTAAAATCAGAGCATGTCTGTTGTCAAAAGTAGGGGTTGAAAAGTCATCATATGCCGGATGAACTTCAAACCCATCAAAGCCGAATATCGGAGTGCGGCTCCACTGCCAGACATTTCCCACAACATCATATATGCC
>JAUPLZ010000168.1 GCA_030836705.1 Campylobacterota bacterium | reverse complement strand
TTGATGTAGAAGATGCTCATTTTACTCTGATGTATGTAGCTCCACTTAGCTCTAGTTCGCAATCTATAAAAGAGAAGTTTGCCAGTAATGAGTTTAGTGTCACAAGACAAGTGACTTACTCAAAAACGAATCCTAAAGAAGAGATAGATATGGTGATTTTTCTCAATGGATTGCCAATTATCACAATGGAACTGAAAAATCAATGGACAGGTCAAAACGCTAAAGTTCATGGACAAAAACAGTACAGAGAAGATAGGGACACTACACAACCGCTTTTAAATTTTGCTAGATGTATAGTTCATTTTGCCGTTGATACTGATGAAGTCTATATGACAACTAAGCTAGATGGAAGTAAAACATTTTTCTTACCGTTTAACAAAGGTGACAATCATGGTAAAGGAAACCCTATAAACTGGGCAGGACACAAAACAGCCTATTTGTGGGAAGAGGTGTTTACAAAAGAGTCTTTGGCTGGTCTTATTCAAAACTTTGTAAGACTTGATGGAAAAGATAGTGATGCACTCTCTAAAAGAACACTCTATTTCCCACGATACCATCAAATGGATGTGGTAAGAAAGATAATCGATGATACTAGTACAAAAGGGGTCGGTCAAACTTATCTTATCCAACACAGTGCAGGAAGTGGCAAATCAAACTCACTTACATGGGCGGCTTATCAGCTTATAGAAGTGTATTATAAAAATGAAGATACACCTCTGTTTGATTCGGTCATAGTAGTGACAGATAGAAGATTGCTTGATAAACAGCTAAGAGACAATATTAGAGCGTTTAGTGAACAAAAAAATATTGTAGCTCCTGCTTACTCATCACAAGAGTTAAAAGCAAGTTTAGAAAATGGTAAAAAGATAATCATCACTACGATACAAAAGTTTCCATTTATAGTAGATGGGATAGCAGACTTGAGCGATAAAAAATTTGCAGTGATAATAGATGAAGCGCACTCCTCTCAAAGTGGCTCTGCACATGACAATATGAACCGTGCTATGGGTAAAGAACAAGATGATACACTAGACCCACAAGATGCCATACTAGAGATTATGAGAACAAGAAAAATGAAAGGCAATGCCTCTTATCTAGCTTTTACAGCAACCCCAAAGTCAAATACACTTGAAAAGTTCGGTGTAAAACAAGAGGATGGAACTTTTAAACCATTTCATCTCTATAGTATGAAACAAGCTATAGAAGAGGGATTTATCCTTGATGTACTCTCAAACTACACTACTTATAAAAGTTACTATGAGATAGAAAAATCAATAGAAGACAATCCGCTATTTAATACGGCAAAAGCACAGAAAAAGTTACGAGCTTTTGTGGAGAGAGAAGAACAAACCATAGCAACCAAAACAGATATTATCTTGGATCATTTTATAAACAAAGTGGTAAATACTAAAAAACTAAAGGGTAAAGCAAAAGGGATGGTGGTTACGCAAGATATACAGACTGCTGTTTTATACTATTTTGCGATAACCCAAAAACTAAAAGAGCTTGGAAATCCATTTAAGGCTATTATCGCATTTTCAGGAAAGAAAAAAGTTAAAGGGGTAGAGTACACAGAAGATGAACTCAACAATTTTGCAAGTAAAGATATAAGTGAAAAATTTGACAACGATGAGTATAGATTACTCGTCGTTGCAAATAAGTTTTTGACGGGCTTTGACCAACCAAAACTCTCCGCTATGTATGTAGATAAAAAACTACAAGGTGTACTGGCAGTTCAAGCACTCTCAAGACTTAACCGCTCCGCTGATAAATTAGGTAAAAAGACAGAAGACCTTTTTGTTTTGGATTTTTTTAACAAGGCTGAAGATATTAAAACTTCTTTTGACCCTTTTTATACTGCTACTACTCTAAGCCGTGCTACAGATGTAAACGTACTGCATGAACTCAAAGATTCACTAGATAGTGTTGGTGTTTATGAATGGGATGAAGTAGAAAATTTTGTTGAGAAATTTTTTAGCGGTGTTGAGGCTAGTGAACTGAGTCCTATGATAGATGTTGCGGCTCAGCGTTTTAACAGTGAGCTAGAGCTTGGGGATGAAGAGAAAGCCGACTATAAAATCAAAGCAAAACAGTTTGTAAAGATATATGGGCAGATGGCTTCTATTATGCCTTATGAGATTGTGGAATGGGAAAAGCTATTTTGGTTCTTGAAGTTTTTAATACCAAAGTTGATAATAAAAGATAAAAATCAAGATGCACTGGATGAGCTTTTGAACTCTGTTGATTTATCGACTTATGGGCTTGAGAGAGTAAAGTTAAATGTAGCAATAGGGCTAGATGAGAGTGAAACAGAGCTTGACCCACAAAATCCTAATCCTAGAGGTGCACATGGTGGTGAAGATGAAAAAGATCCCTTGGACGTCATCATTAACAGCTTTAACGAACGATGGTTTCAAGGTTGGGATGCAACACCAGAAGAGCAAAGAGTACGAATAATAAAAACAGCCCAAAAAATGAAAGAACATCCAGACTTTCAAAGTAAATATGCAGACAACCCTGATGCTCATACGAGAGATTTAGCCTATTTAAAAATATTTGACGAAGTGATGAATCAACAACGCCGAAGTGAGTTAGATCTTTATAGGATGATATCGCAAGATGATGCGTTTAAGACTGCTATGCAGGATACTGTTCGGAGGATTTTGAGTGTTTGATGTTGGCTGTCAATAGCGGAGTTAAATTTGGCAGAAATTCGTAAAGAATATTATTTTAGCTTACTGTGTAATATTGATATAATAGGCGATATTCGCCTATAATATAAAAAACTCAAAAGGATTTACTATGACACAGATAAATATAAAAAAATGTATGTCAAGGGTCATATTGCTACAAATGGCATAGATATACCCTTAAGTGGCAGATATGAAGAGAATGGAATATATAAACAACTACTAGGCATCATCAATGACTGTTGATGTCAAAAATGCACTAGATAAAATCTGCAACAATGAAATTTTTAACGATTGAAACTGTTTATTTTAGCGAAAGTGATAAAATAGACTTGAGCTTTGAAGAGATTAAAGAGTACTTGAAAAAATATAGAAAAAATGTATTGTGTACCTTTTTTGTGTACTATGTTTTTATAAAGCCCTTGTTTAAGGCATTTTGACGCTTAACAATACAAAATTATGTACCCGATGGGATGAGAGATGAAAAAGCTATATATTATCAGACACGCAAAATCGAGCTGGGGTGATGCAGAGTTAAATGACTTTGAGAGACCTCTGAATAAAAGAGGCAAGTCAAATGCTCCTATGATGGGTGAGCGTCTCAAAAAAAAGGGCGTAATGCCTGACATCATTATCTCTAGTCTCGCAAAAAGGGCAAAAAGCACGGCTGAGATGATTGCTAAAGAAGTCGGCTATGAAAAAAAAGTGCTATTTGATGAAAATATCTATGAATCAAGCGTT
>JAUPLZ010000167.1 GCA_030836705.1 Campylobacterota bacterium | reverse complement strand
GATTATAGAGTTTTATTTGATGTTCAAGAAGACATTTTGACAATATATAGAATTCTTCATAGGCGAGAAAGCTACTAAAAAACAACAATCACTTCACACAACTAGACGCTGTCGGTCTTTTAACTTCATTGGCAACAGCATGTTACAATAACTCTACAATAAAATTGATAAGTGGGAAGATAGATAAATAAAGATGACAAATGGATTATGCGGAATAGATGAGGCAGGAAGAGGGACGATAGCGGGTCCTATGGTAGTTGCCGGCGTTATCTTGGAAAAAGAAATTTCAGGATTAACGGACTCAAAAAAACTATCAAAAACAAAAAGAGAAGAGCTTTTTGGAATAATCACTCAAAATTCAAAATACCATATCTGTATCATTGATAATAATAAAATAGACGAAAAAGGGATTTCTTTTTGTATAAAAGAGTCATTGCGTGAGATTATGTCAAACTTAAAAGCCGATAGGTTTTTGTTTGACGGAAATACAAGCTACAAAATACCAAACCTTGAGTGTAGAATAAAAGCGGATTTAACAGTAAGCGAAGTTTCAGCCGCTAGCATTCTTGCGAAAGTAACAAAAGATAGAATATTGCTAGAGCTTGGCGAGAAATATAAAGATTTTGATTTTTTCTCTCACCAAGGATACGGGACAAAAAAACATATAGAAGAGATAAGAAAATTCGGACTAACGCCCATCCATAGAAAAAGCTACAAAATAAAATCTCTAAATATTTAAACGGTTTGAGTCAAATATTTATCGATATTTATGCCGTATTCGTCTTCTGTGATTTTTTTTAATATCTCCAAAAGCTCCTCAAGAGTATCTCCGTCTTCAGGATACGAAGCTATTGAGCAGTCTATGTTTCTGCTAAAAAACTCTTTCATTATTTCGTCAATTTGCAAAGAACCCATTCTGCCGGTGTTTGAGAGAACCAAGAAAATATATCCGTCATCTTCAAACATCACATCAGATTTTCTTAGGTTGTTTTTCAAAACATTTATTATGCTGTCTCTAATATCTTCCGGTGCTTTTAAAAAAACTATTGAGATTTTTTCTTTTTTTTGAGTATCGTATCTTAAGATTCTCGCTATCTCTCGCTCCATAAACCTATAAAAATTATCAATCGGAAACATTACAACCGCCATCAAAATCCTTTTATATCGCTTTTTTTAACATATTCAAATAAGCACTTCGCTCTACTTCTATAGCGCCTAGGCTTTGCAAATGTTTTGTATGAACCTGACAATCAATAAAATGAAAATTCTTTTCTTGAGCCATTCTATCCAGATAAAAAAGAGCAACCTTGGATGAATCGCTAACCTCGCTAAACATAGACTCTCCAAAAAAAGCATTTCCGATTATCAATCCATAAAGCCCGCCTACTAGCCTATCTTCTAAATAGCACTCGATTGAGTGGGCAACGCCTTTGTTGTGAAGCTTGAGAAAACCATCGACAAACTCATCGCTTATCCATGTCCCGCTCTCTTCTTTTCTTTTTACGGTGGCACATTTTTTTATAACACCTTCAAAGTTGTTATCATATTTAATTTTAAATTTATTTTTCTTTATAGTCTTACTCAGGGACTTTGAAACTTTTAAACTGCCCGGCAAAATTATAGTTCTAGGGTTTGGACTAAACCAATAAATAAGCCCCTCTTCAATAAACCAAGGAAATATGCCGCTTTTGTAAGCATTTATTAATCTTTCGCTAGAAAAATCTCCGCCGACTGCTACTAAATCCTCATCACCAAGTTTACTAGGATCAGGAAATATATTGCTCTCATCAAGCAAATACAATGGCGGTTTTTTTCTTACCTGTATCAATTTTTTGCCGCAAATTCAAATTTTAGCTTATCATCTTCAAGCTCAATATTTACAACGCCTCCGTTTTCTAGCTTGCCAAAAAGCATCTCATCGGCAATCGGGTCTTTTATTTGCTCTTGCAGCAAAATACCAAGCGGTCTTGCACCATATTCTGAGCTATAACCTTTTTTTGCCAGATACTCTTTTGCTTTTTCGCTTATATGTATTTCAACTCCTTTTCTTTTCGTTTGCTCTTCAATTTCATCGATAAACTTCTCGACGATGTGTATCATCACATCTTGCGAAAGCGGAGAGAAATTGACTATCGCATCAAGTCTGTTTCTAAACTCAGGTGAAAAAAATCTCTTTATAGCCTCATCGCTTCTATTCTCTTGAACGCTATTAAAGCCCATAACGCTTGCTTCGGTTGCTCCTATGTTGCTAGTCATTATAAGAGTTACGCTTCTAAAGTCAATTTTTACGCCGTTATTATCCGTTAAAGATGCACTGTCCATAACCTGAAGAAGAATATTCAAAAGATCTGGATGCGCTTTTTCTATCTCGTCCAAAAGAAGCACGGAATGCGGATTTTTTCTTATAGATTCGCTCAAAAGCCCCGCTTGCTCAAATCCTATATATCCAGGAGGTGCGCCTATAAGTCTTGATACGGTGTGCTTTTCCATGTATTCACTCATATCAAATCTCTCAAAATGGATTCCTAAAATATTTGCAAGCTGTTTTGCAACCTCTGTCTTCCCAACTCCTGTCGGTCCGCTGAACAAAAACGACCCCAAAGGCTTATTTGGACTTGACAGCCCCGCTTTTGCTCTTTTTATTGCTTTTGATAGTTGCTCAATAGCCTTATTCTGACCAAAAATTCTATGCTTTAAATCAAGCTCCAGTGCTTTTAATTTTTCTTTATTGTCAGGACTTGCATCGCTTATCGGCACCCTTGCAATCATAGAGACTACTCTTTGGACATCTTGTTTTGTGACATTTATTCTGCTTTTTGATTTTGGAAGCTGATGAAAAGATGCTCCAACCTCATCAATAACATCTATGGCTTTATCCGGTAAAAACTTTTCATTGATATATTTATAAGAAAGCTCGGCGGCAGCCCTTAATGCGGAAAGCGAATATTTTACGCCGTGATGCTCTTCGTATTTGTCTTTTAGACCTTTTAAAATCTTTACAGTCTCTTCAATACTTGGCTCTGGAACATCAATCTTTTGAAATCGCCTGCTTAGCGCCTTGTCTTTTTCAAAATAGCTCCTATATTCCGAAAATGTTGTAGCGCCCATGCATTTCATCTTGCCTGAAGCAAGTGTGGGTTTTAGTATATTTGAAGCATCCATTGCCCCTCCGCCGGAACTTCCTGCGCCGACTAAAGTGTGAATTTCATCAATAAATAAAATATTTTTTGGTGATTTATTGGCTTCTTCGATTACGCCTTTTAGTCTTTTTTCAAAATCGCCTCTATATTTCGTACCCGCCACAAGAGTTCCCATATCAAGAGAGTAAATTTTGGAATCTTTTAGAATTTCAGGAATATCGCCGCTTGCTATTTTAAGCGCCAATCCTTCTGCAATTGCAGTCTTGCCGACTCCCGGTTCGCCTACGAAAATCGGGTTATTTTTCTTTCTCCTGCAAAGAATTTGAACCGCTCTTGCTATTTCGCCCTCTCTGCCTATTATTGGATCTATATGACCGCTAGTAGCCTCTTTTACTAGCTCTTTTGCAAATTCAGCGAGATATGTTTTGTCTTTTTTTTCTTTTTGATTGTCTGTTTGCTGCGAAAAATCACCTATCTCTTTTATATCGTTGTGAGAGATTATCTCCAGCACATTAACTCTCTCTATGCCTTGCTGGTTAAAAAGATAAATGCCGAACGACTCTTTTTCTTGAAATAGCGAGGCTAGCAAATCGCCTTGATCCGCCTCTTTTTTTCCAGTAATCTGGACATGTTCAAGCATCGACTGCATAACTCTTTGAAATGCAACGGTTTGAACCGGCTCAGCCGCAACGCCTTCTGGTATCTGCTCCATTTCTTTTGAGAGATATTCATCAAGTTTTATTTTTAGCTGTGACAAATTCGCACCGCACTCTTTGAGTATTTCAGCTATTGCATTATCAAACAAAGATGCATATATTAAATGCTCGACCGTAATATACTCATGTCTTCTTCTTTTTACTTCTCTTATGGTAGTTACTAAAAGTTTATTTAAATCTTTACTAAGCATTATCTCTCTTCTTCAATTGTACATTTTAGCGGGTAACCGTTGGCTTTTGCCAAAGAGTGCACCTGCTGCAATTTCATAACGGCTATCTCGTTTGGGTAGACTCCGCAAATACCTACACCGTTATTGTGTATATTGCTTGTAATCTCTACTGCTTCGTTTTCGGTTTTGTGAAAAACTTTCTTTAGCACCTCTATTACAAACTCCCAAGTAGAGTAATTATCATTATGCATAATAACAACATATTTCTTTGGTTTTTTTATATCTATCTCTACAGAGCTTTCCGTATGGCTTTTAACGCTCACACCCACATCCTTTAACCACATATTTGATAAAATCGCCTTACTACAACGGCTGTTAGCATAAGGTCTTTTGCTAATTTTTACGAAAAAAATCTTTAGAAGTAATAATTTTTTAGTTTTTTTGATTGTAGCTCAAAATAGTTCAAGGAAACAATTATGCAAGATGAAATACAAAGTTACTTTCAAATAGCGGTACATTTTGCCTTTATTATAGCGCTTGGCGGTTATTTTATATTAAATATGCAATGGTATAGCTATCGAATAGAAAGGGTTTTTTTACACCACAAAAAATATCAATGGCATCTAGTGTTTTTACTGCTGCCGATTGCCGCTTATTATACGGTTAATAAATATTTTTGGATTTTTCTTTTTTTTGGTTATTTTCCGATATTTGTCATTTGGTACAGAAAGCTTGACAAAAAACTTATTTTTACCGCGAGAGTAAAAAGGTACTTTTTCTTTCTTATATCACTTACCGCAATTGAGCAGATGATATGCTTTAATAGTTGCGAATATTATGGAGTTATCACGCCTTTAATCTTGGCATATTTTTTGAGTATGCTTAGCGAATATCTCTTTTTTTACTACTATAAAGCAAACGCAAAAGCCAAACTAAAAAGCATGCCGAATCTAAAAATAGTCGCAATCACCGCGAGCTTTGGCAAAACAAGCATAAAAAACTTTCTTTTTCAGCTGGTTTCGTCAAATTTTAATGCATACAAAACACCAAAAAGCGTAAATACCGAGATAGGTCTAATAGCTGATATAAACAAAAACCTTCCGAAAGATTGCGAGCTTTATATAGCAGAAGCGGGTGCCAGAGAAAAACACGATATTTTAAAAATCGCAAGACTTTTAGAACATGATTATGCGATTTTAGGCTCTGTCGGCGAGCAGCACATAGAATATTTCAAAACGCTAGATAGAATAAAAGCGACAAAGAGAGAAATTTTAGTAAGTCCGAAAATGAAAAAAGGATTCGTGCACGAGAGTGCTGGCATAAAAGCGCCTCTTTTGGATGTTTTTGGCGAAAATGCGGATATTAAAATAAAAAATATCATTTCCACTCTTGACGGTGTTAGCTGGGATATTGTAGAAAATGAAAAAACTATCCATCTTAGCTGCTCTTTAATAGGGGGATTTAATGCCGTAAATATTACGGCAGCCTTTTTGTGCGCTAGAGAACTAGGAGTTGATGAAGCCGAACTTGTAAGAAAAGTCAAGCTTTTAAAACCAATCGAACACAGAATGCAAAAAATAGAAGCAGGCGGAAAGATAATCATAGACGACAGCTTTAACGGCAACCTAGAAGGAATGCTTGAAGCAATAAGAATAGCAAGCGAATACAAAGGCAGAAAAATCATAGTAACCCCCGGAATAGTGGAATCAAACGAAGAGTCAAACGCAACTCTTGCGAAAAGAATCAATGAGGTTTTTGATTTGGCAATAATTACAAGCGATGTAAACGATACCACGCTTTCAAAATACATAGATGTCGGCAGAAGAAAGAGAGTTTTTAACAAACAAGGAATGGAAAAAATGCTATCGGTCGAAACGCATAGCGGCGATTTGATACTTTTTGCAAATGATGCACCGAGTTTTATATGATGGAAAAAATAATTAACGGCATTGACGCCTTTAGTGAAATAGTCGGCAAAATCGCATCTTTTGTTCTCATTGCGCTTATTCTGCTTGTAGTTTTTGATACGGCAAGTAGATATATTTTTAGCGCAGGAAGCATAGCGCTTCAAGAGCTTGAGTGGTATCTTTTTGCTATTGTTTTTTTGCTTGGCATTTCATATGCTTTAAAGCATAAATCTCATGTAAGAGTTGATATTTTTTATGAAAATTTTTCTTATAAAACAAAAGAGTTATTAAATATTTTTGGTATAGTTTTTTTTATCATTCCATTTAGTTTTTTTATTATTTACAACGGTTTTGATTTTTCTTATACTTCATTTGTCGAAAATGAAGTGTCGGCAAATCCAGGCGGATTGGAATATATGTTTGTGATTAAAAGTTTTATTTGGATAGGTTTTTTACTTCTTGTATTGCAGGCTTTTTGCGAGATTATAAAATCGATTCAAATTCTAACAAAAAAGGAAATTTAATGCAGTTAATAATTAACGGCGAAAAGAGAGAGTTTGCCAAGAACTCAAAACTAAAAGAGATAATGGCACTCCTTCAAATAGAAGAGAAAGTAATGGCTTGCGCTGTGAATATGCAAATAATCAAAAAAGAAAAATGGGGTTCACATACGCTAAACGACGGCGATAAAATAGAGATGCTTCACTTTGTAGGCGGCGGTTGAAAAGGGAATATATTTTGCATGTTTACCTCAAACGCAAATAAAAGGAAAAGATTATGGTATTTGAAGTAAAAACACCTATTTTGGGATTTGAGCAAACTGAAAAAGTTGAATTAAAAATCATAGACGAAACAACAGCCGTAATAACAGATGTAAAAAACAAAAACATCTCCTTTACGCTAATAAATCCATATGCTTTAAGAGAGTATTCTTTTGATGTTCCTTCACCGGTTCAAGTTCTTTTGGATATCAACCAAAACTCAAAAATTAATATTTTTAATATTCTTGTAATGCAAAAACCTATTGAAAATTCAATAGTAAATTTTCTAGCTCCTTTGGTCTTTAATATGGACAACGGCACAATGGGGCAAGCTGTGCTATCATCAAAAGATTACCCAGATTTTGGAGTATCCAAACAATTAAAAGAGTACCTAAAAGACAAAAAAGCCTCGTAATCTAAACAAAACATGGCGTGTGCTAAAATTGCGCATGCCATTATCAAAACTCAATCAAGAACAGTACGCCGCAGCAACAGCTCCAAGCGGTAAAAATCTAATCATAGCTTCAGCAGGAACAGGGAAAACCTCAACAATCGTAGGTCGTATTTCATATCTTCTTCAAAGCGGTATTTCGCCTGATCAAATTCTGCTGCTCACATTCACAAACAAAGCCTCTGCCGAAATGGTCGAAAGGCTGGCTCAATTTTTTGGAAAAGAAAAAGCCATGATGATAAAAGCCGGCACATTCCACGCAGTAAGCTACAAATGGCTTAAGGATTCCGGCGAAAAAATTATACTAAAACAGCCTACTGAAATAAAAACACTATTTAGAAGCGTCTACGAAAAAAGACAGTTTCACCACAATGACGCAAAAGGTGCTCTCTCTTCTGCATATTTATACGATTTATACAGTCTTTTTCAAAATGATGCGGTTGATGATTTTAAAAAATGGGTGGTTGAAAAAAACCAAAACAACGAACCTTTTGCCGAGATTTATCAAGATATTATCGATGAGTTTGAAGAGCTTAAAAGCTCGCTTGGATTTGTCTCTTTTAATGACCTTTTGATTACCATGAGAGAGAGACTAAGAAACGGGCTTGCTTCGCCTTTTAAAGAGGTTTTAATCGATGAATTTCAAGACACAAATCCTCTGCAAAATTCACTTATAGAGGCAATTAACTCTGACTCTCTTTTTTGTGTTGGAGATTATGACCAGAGTATTTACGCATTTAATGGAGCAAAAATAGAGATAATAGCCGGATTTGTTAATAGATATGATAATTCAAAACTATTTTCGCTTGATAAAAACTACCGCTCAAGTGCACCCATCTTGTCTCTTGCAAACAGAGTTATATCAAACAATGAAAGAATCTATCCAAAAGAGTTAAAAGTTGTAAAAAGCGGGCATTTTCCTCCTCCTGCGCTCTTGGTCTATGATGAACTCTATCTTCAATATGAAGGCATAGCAAAACTCATAGCCAATTCAAAAAATCCAAAAAACGAAATTGCCGTTATTTTTAGAAACAACTC
Source organism: Campylobacterota bacterium (assembly GCA_030836705.1). Classification (GTDB taxonomy): domain Bacteria; phylum Campylobacterota; class Campylobacteria; order Campylobacterales; family SZUA-545; genus JAUPLZ01. The sequence goes on along the minus strand of JAUPLZ010000167.1, from coordinate 636 downwards.
TTCAGCAGACGGGATTGAAGCCATGCTAAGAGAGCATAAAATACCGTCAAAAAGAAAAGGTTCAAGCTCTCTTTTTGATACAAAAGAGATAAAAATAATTCTTGATATCTTTACGCTTTTTTTAAATCCAAAAGATCTGCTTGCCTTTATTCATATTTTTGAATATGGTCAAGGAATCGGTGCGGCAATTGCAAGAGAGCTTCACACAGCTCTTTATAAACTAGGTCACAAAAATCCAATTGAAGGAATTTTAAATCCCGATAAAGAGGTAAAGATTTTTGAACAAACAGCCAAAAACTATCAACTCGGACTTTTTGAAGAACTTTTGCCGGCTACCAACCTAAAAACAAGATTTAAAGAGCTGGGTTTTGATAAAAACCTCTTAGAAAATCCGGTGCTGACTCATCCTAAACTAAACAACGACTCTGCTAGATTTATCAATATGTTTTATACTCTAGCTTCACATTTTCCAAGCACAAAAACTCCGCTAAAAATCATAAACTATATCGCAAATTCTGAGCTATTTAAGTATGTAGTCGAAAAACTAGCAACTCAAAGAGCAACAAAAAAAGACAAAACAATAGATGAAAAATTAAAAAAAGAGGCTTATGAGAGAATAGAAGCGAAAGTAGATTT
>JAUPLZ010000166.1 GCA_030836705.1 Campylobacterota bacterium | reverse complement strand
TGCATCTTTTATATCCAATCTTCCGGTAGCATAATAATCTAAGAAAAAAAGCGGCTCGCCCCAGTTGCAAATAATATCATTTACGCACATTGCAACCAAATCAATGCCGACTGTATCAAATTTTTTTGAATCAATTGCAAGTTTTAGTTTCGTACCAACTCCGTCTGTGCCTGAAAGCAATACCGGCTCTTTATATCCGGCAGGGAGAGAAAAAGCTCCGGCAAACGAACCTATGCCGCCTATCACATTCGGCGTTAGCGTGGATTTTACAAAAGGTTTAATATTCTCCACAAAGCTGTTACCAGCATCTATATCTACTCCTGCATCTTTATAACTAATATTGCTCATATATAACTCTTTTTATTTTGTTAAATGCCTTATTTTAAACACATTTGATTTGCGGATTTTAACTAAAAATGTGATAAAGTCCCATTAAAATCTTAAGCAAAAACTGGAATAAATAATGAATATTGAAGAGACTAATAATATTTTCACAAAAACAATCAAAAATTCTCAGCTATTAGAGGAGTTAGACAGCGATTTTCAAAATATAAAAATAATTAAAAATAATTTTTTTGAAACCGTTATGACTCTTGATGGCATTCCAAGCATATCATCAAAATTTTCACACAGATATTACGAAACAGCTGTCAATTCTGCTGTATGCACAAATCCCGATGTAAAAAATGCTCTAGTAATTGGCGGCGGCAATGGATTTATTGTAAACGAGCTTTTAAAGCATAGCGATATTAAAGATATAACCGTTGTTGAAATCGACCCATCTATTATAGAGATATCAAAAAAATATTTTCCAAAAACAGCCTCTAAGCTTGAAGATAAAAAAGTCAAGCTTCTTTTTGAAGACGGATATGAGTTTGTAAAAAATACAAAAGATAAGAGCTACGATGTGATTTTTATCGATACTATTGATTCTCTAAAAAACTCTTTTGATAGTGAATTTTACTCACATATTTCAAGAATACTTAACACAAACGGAATCATTGTTTCAAGAGCTGAAAATATTGATTTTGAGCTTGAAAAACATAAAAAAAGATTAAAAGATATTGGCGGTTATTTTAGATATGCCATGCCTTTTAGAGCTAGCGATCCGCTTTCTCTTCATGGAAGTATTACGCTAATTTATGCATCAAAAAAATTCCATCCAACAGCTGATTTTTTTCTGCAAAAAATATATATGCTATGCAATCTAAAACACTATAATTCAGAAATTCATAATGCAAGCTTCGCCCTTGGAAGCGATGAGTTTAAAAACCTATTAGATGCCATGAAGCTATAAAAATAGATGAAAATTGCGCACATAAACCTAGCAAAAGGAATAAGAGGAGGAGAAAACCAAACTCTTGCTCTTATTGAAGGGTTAAGCGAGTTTAAAGAATTAGACCAAACTCTTATATGCAGAAAAAACTCTGATCTAGAAAAAAAAGCAAAAGAAAAAAATATAAAAATATTGTCCATCGGCAAGCCATTTTTTATAAATGCTTTTAGATTAAAAAAATTTAATATCCTGCATGTTCACGAAGGCAGAAGCACATATCTTGCATATTTTGCTAATGTGCTTTTTAAAATACCATACATAATAACAAGAAGAATACCAAATAAGCCGCATGACAAATCAATAACAAAAAAAGCATACAAAAACGCCGCTTGCATTGTCTCATTATCAAAAAAAATCAATTCGGTAATGAGAGAGTTTGCAGCATCAAAAAGATTTGAAATAATACCAAGCATAGCAAGAGAGTTAAAGCCAAGCCAAAACGAAGTAGAAAATTTAAAAAAAAGATTTGAAGGAAAGTTTGTCATAGGGCATATCGGCGCACTAAGCGACCACCATAAAAACCAATCATTAATAATAAAAGCAGCCAAACTTCTGCAAGATAAAAAAGATATTATATTTATTTTTTTGGGCAATGGAAAAGATGAAAAAATGCTAAAAGAAATGGCTTTGGGGCTAGATAATATAATCTTTGAAGGATATAAGACAAATACTGCTGATTACTATGCAATATTTGATCTTTTTGTTTATCCGTCAAAAGAAGAAGGACTTGGCTCTGCCATACTTGAAGCATTTGGATTTAAACTTCCCGTAATCGCATCAAATGTCGATGGAATTCCGGATATTGTTATCAATAATAAAAATGGACTTTTAATAGATCCGGCAAACGAAAATGAACTAAAAGAAAAAATAGAGTTACTATATAACAACAAAGAGCTAAGAAAAAAACTCTCAAACAGCGGATTTGAGTTTAAAAATGGTTTTTCATCAAAAATACTATCAAGAAAATACTACAATCTCTACAAAGAAATTTCAAATAAAATAAACTAAATTAAAAGCTTTTATTGATAGTATTTAAAGCATTTATTTGATATTCTCCGCCCATTGTCGCTATATATTTTTAAATTTTGGAGAAAAAAATGAAAAGAGGTTTTGTCCTTGTGGCAACTATTGGAGTTTTTACTTTTGCAGTGGCTGACGGTGAAAAGTTATTTAAAAAATGCGCTATTTGTCATGGTCAAAACGGAGAAAAGCAATCTCTTGGCGTAAGTGAAATAATAGCAGGATGGAAAGCTGAAGAGGTAAAAAAAATTCTTCATGAATATAAAGATAGAACAAGAGATACTTACGGTTTTGGGGCTATGATGGGCGGGCAAGCTACAAAGCTTAGTGATGAGCAAATGCAACAAGTAAGCGAGTATGTAGAAAAACTTAAAGCCGAGTAATTTTTATCTATTGTGAAAGAAAAATAAAGCCGGTATGTGATTAATAACTTTTTTTACGGTTTCATACTCTTCTTTTGTCAAAAATCTATTTTTTAGCAACTCTGAAAGTGCTAGGGATAGATTTTTCTTTGTATTTTCATCAAATTCCGTAAACTCCAACAAATAAACAGTGTTTTCACTAATAAAGTTATCTTTTATAAAAGCAACTATTTTCTGCACCATTTCATCTTTTGTCTTTTTTTTAACAGCAGGGTTTGTCATTGTCTCTTTTATAATATCTTCAACTTTATATTTAAAATAATCCTCTATCTCTATTTCATTTGGAGCTACCATCTCTTTATTTATGGCAAATCTTATTTTTGAGCCCATATCGCTTTCTAAAACAGCTTCTTCCTCTTTTTGATACTCTTTCATTAGCTTGTTTTTTATCTTATTTGCACTCATTACATCAGAGTCCAATACAAAAGTTTCATCGCTAAACACAACATAAAATTTTTTATCATCAGTAAGTAAATTTGATATATTTTCTTTGTTTTTAAAAGCATATCTCTCATCATTTATAAAAACTTCATTATTTTCATCTATTACTACCGTATCTGTTTCACTAAAAGCAAAACCGCCTTTTGCATGCGGCAATTCAGCAACTAGCTCTTTTGTGTGCATATTCCATTTTTTTGTAGAAATATCTGAATTAGTAACAAACATATCACTGCCGTCACCATATAAATTAAGAACTTTTCCTTGAGCATCATGGGAAAATTTGTCAGCCAGCTTTTGTTCTGTTATATTAAGATCATTTGTATCTTTAATAGTTGCATGCGTTTGAATATCCCATGTGCTAAAATTAAAAAATTCATAATCCGACAGTGCGATTAGCTTTCCGTTTTGAGCAAGCAGTCCTTTTATTTCTTTATCGCTTTTGATTGTATATATAAGTCTGCCTCTATAAAGATCCCAAACTTTAATATTTTTATCGCCGCAAGAAGCTGCAAAAACCCTACCGTCATACACGGTTAAATAAGGAAGTTTTGAATACTTGCTATTTTCAAGCTCATGTGTTATTTTGCCTCTTAAAACATCTATAATTTTTATCTGATTATTTTCCGTAGCAACAATAACTTTTTCTTCTTCTATAGCAACTGCTTTTTTACCTTTCATCTCAAGAGCAAGAAGCAAAGTCTCATTTGAATAATCATATATCTTAATATCGCTATCGGTTAATGAGACGATTATCTTGTTTTTTACCGAATCTATAGGAAAGTTTATTTTAGTAGCAGGAATAGTTATTAGCTTGATATTTGATAGCACCTCTGGGTATAAAATCTCGCTAGGCTCTATTGCATAAAAATTTGTAATAGCATCGGTATAAAAATCTTTTTTTTCTTTGCTAATACCAAAAAGAGTTGTAATGGAAAAAATAGCAAATATTACATACTTCATTATCGTGGACATCTCTTTTTCCTATAAAGATTTTAGCAATATGGTTTTATAAAGCTTTTTAAAAAGTACGGCTTGGTCTTTTAGTTCTTTTTCTTGAGAATTCTCATATTTTTCTATAAGTCTTTGCAAGCTATTTAGGCTTTTAGCTTTTTGATTTTCAGAAAGCGTGCTTTTTACATCTGATTGAGCCTCTTTTAATATTAAATCAATTATCAACAGACTTGCTTTTTCTCCCAACTCTACAGTTTCGCCGATAAAAATAGTATCATGCAAAAACTGCTCTAACTTTTCTATGGTCGGGTTTTTATATATCTCTTTAAATTCTTTGTTTGTAAGGGCTATGTATTGTTTGCGAATGAGAGGTTTTAGCTCTTTTTTTATGATTGTATAATTTTTACTATTTATGGTTTTTTTCAGTTTTTTTAACTCTTTTATGAAAATATCTATTTCATCAAAAGAGCCTTTATTTTCCAAAAACTTTATTTTCTCTTGCAAAACCGGTACAAATTTGTCAAAAGCAACGGAAGAATAATAACCATTTGGATAGTTGCCAAAAAATCTAATAAATATTTCATAACTGCTATTTTCACTAAGCGATAAATACTCTTCTCTTTCATTGGTTATTTTTTTAAGAACAGGGTCTTTATCTATCTGGGCAATACTCTTTTCATCAAGCTTTGCGCCGACTTGAATAAGGTACTTAAAAACATCATAACTTTTTCTATTGGCTGCTATACTAAGGGCGCTATCACTATTTGCACTCAAAGAGTTAATATCTATAAATGCAGGCATTTTTATCAATGCTTTTGCCAATGCAAAATCATTAACATATGCGGCACTCATAAGCGGTGTTAACTCTTCGCTTGTATACCTGCCCTGCACGCTGCCAGTATCTTGCAAATAATCAAAACGATTTAAATCAGCTTTTAATATATCGTCATGGAAATTTTTACATCCGCTCATAAAAAAAATCGGTATCATTGACAACCCAATAAAAGTTGTTTTTTTCATAAATTCCAATCCAATATATTAAATTCAAACGATACTTTATATATCGCTATTCATCATTTTTGCAAAACTTCCATAATAAATACTATTAAGCTCACCTTGATCAATACTAATACTATTTAGGACAAAATCACCGCTTGTAACTTTACCTATTTTTTGAAAACTTGCTCCAAGAGTTTTTGCATATTTCTCAAAAGCACTTACATTATTTGGAGAAACTTCAAATAATGCTCTTGATAAGCTCTCTGCAAAAAGCAATCTCTCGTCTTCAACCGTCATCAAACCTTCAAATCCAAGTCCGCCCCTAAGAGCCATTCTAGCAAGAGCTACCGCGATACCACCGACGCTTACATCATGAGCTGATTCCAACAGCCCTCTTTTGTTCGCCTCTATAACAAAATCCCAAAGCTTTAACTCTTTTGAAAAATTAAGCTTAGGCATAGTTCCAGCAACCATCTTTCCAAAAACCTTCATATACAAACTCGCACCAAACTCAAAACCTGTTTCGCCGATTAAATAAACTATATTTCCGTCTTTTTTGAATTCTGCCGTAAGAATATTTTCATTGTTATCATGAACACCGACCATTGCAATAGAAGGAGTTGGAAAAACACTATTTCCGTTTGTTTCGTTATAGAGCGAAACATTGCCGCTAACCACTGGGGTATTAAGCTCTTTACACGCCTCTTTTATCCCCTCGCAAGCTTGGGCAAACTGCCACATAACCTCTGGATTTTCCGGATTTCCAAAATTCAAACAATCAGTAATAGCAAGAGGTCTAGCGCCACTCATTGCCACATTTCTTCCAGACTCTGCCACTGCCGCTGCTGAGCCAATTTTTGGGTCTACATAACACTGTCTTGGATTACAGTCCACACTCATAGCTATTGCTTTTTTACTATTTTTTAATCTAATCACCCCAGCATCACTCTTGCCGACTCTTGTAACCGAGTTGCACTGTATTGTAGAGTCATACTGCTCATAAATCCACGCCTTATCGCAAACCTCAGGGTGCGCTAAGAGCTTTTTTAACGCCTCCGATGATGTAGGTGCAACAAAATCATCTATTGTTTTATTTTTAATTTTGTCCAAATAATCTGGTTTTTTTGTAGGTCTATCATACATAGGCGCTTCATCTGTAATTGGTGCAATAGGAAGATCCGCAACAACTTCTCCATGCCACACCAATTCCATTCTGCCTGTATTTGTAACCTCTCCAATAACCTCTGCTTCAAGCTCATATTTTTTAAAAATCTTTATTACATCTTGCTCATAGCCGGCTTTTGCACAAATAAGCATTCTTTCTTGGGATTCAGAAAGCATAAACTCATAAGGCACCATCCCCTCTTCTCTTGCCGGAACCCTATCAAGATACATTCTCATGCCGCTTCCGCTTTTACTTGCCATCTCAAATGAAGAACTCGTAAGTCCAGCAGCTCCCATATCCTGAATGCCGACAATAAAATCTGTTTTAAAAAGCTCAAGACAAGCTTCCATTAAAAGTTTTTCAATAAACGGGTCACCCACTTGAACCGTCGGTCGCTTACTCTCACTTTCGCTACCAAATCTATCACTGCTCATTACGGCTCCGCCTAGTCCTTCTCTTCCTGTTTTGCTTCCAACATAAATTACCGGATTGACGACGCCTTCGCTTTTGGCATAAAAAATCTTATCAGCCGGTGCCAATCCTAAATTAAACGCATTTACTAGAATATTGCCGTTATAACACTCATCAAATGTGGTTTCTCCAGCAGTCATAGGCACACCTATACAGTTTCCATAAAAACTAATCCCTTCAACAACACCCCTTACGAGCCTTCTGTGAAGTCTACCCATCTCAGAATCTTCATTAGCCGCGCCAAATCTAAGCGAATTCATATTTGCAACAGGTCTTGCTCCCATTGTAAAAATATCCCTTAAAATACCGCCTACGCCAGTTGCTGCTCCTTGAACGGGTTCGATAAAACTAGGATGGTTGTGACTTTCCATCTTAAATACGGCAGCAAGTCCGTCGCCAACATCAATAACACCTGCATTTTCACCAGGTCCTTGAATAACCCATGGCGCTTTTGTCGGAAAACCGTTTAAATATTTCTTGCTTGATTTATAACTACAGTGCTCGCTCCACATTGCCGAAAAAATACCAATTTCAATCAGATTTGGCTCTTTGCCTAGAATTTTTTTAATATGATTATAGTCGTCTAAACTAAGTTTATGGTTTTTTAGAACTTCTTCTAAATTTTTCAAATTTAATCCTTTATTTACCTAGACAAAAATTACTAAACATCTCATCAAGCATTTGTGAGTGTTCATACGGTCTTGAGATGGAACTTATATTGCCAATCGCCTCATTTATATAAAAACTAAATATCTCCAATTCACCGCGCCTTAGCGGAGCAAACGAATTATTGATAGACTCAATTGTTCTACTTACAATATCTATCTGTCTTTTAGATATTAATATCTGCTCGCTACCTTCGTGCATCTTATCAAGAATCTTCAAAAGTGCATTTTTAAGCGCCAAAACACTCTCTTTACAGGATATTTTTACAACTTCCTCTTCCAAAAGAGCTTCATTAAATCTGTTTTCTAGATCAGTTTTATTCATTACAACAATAAGAGGCTTTTGAGATTTTTCTTTTTTAATTATGGACAAAATCTCTTCATCGTTTTTATCAAATTCTCTCGAATTGTCAAATAAAGCTATAATTATATCAGAATCTTCTATCATTCTTTTTGAGTACTCAATACCGATTTTTTCTATCCTATCTTCACTCTCTCTAATTCCTGCGGTATCGACTATTTTTATGGTATGCTCGCCTAAAACAATATACTCTTCAATCGTATCTCTTGTGGTGCCTTCAATCTCACTCACAATAGCTCTTTCATAAGCTAAAAGAGAGTTTAAAAGTGAGCTTTTTCCAACATTTGGCTTTCCTACGATAGCTACTTTATAACCGGAAAAAAAACCGTCTCTGTTTTCACTTAGTTGTTTTGTTTTTAAAAGTTCATTGCTTAATTTTTTAAGAGAGTCTTCAAGATTTTTTAAAAGCTCATCCGGCAAATCTTCATCAGCATAATCAATCATCACCTCGGAATTAGCAAGAATCCTCACAAGCTCATCTCTTTGCGCATCTACGAATTTTTTTAACTCGCCTTTTAACTGTCTTGCTAGAAGTTTTGCACTCTCTTTACTTTTTGCATCTATTAATTTTGCGATAGCCTCTGCTTTTGTTAAATCTAGTTTATTATTTAAAAAAGCTCTTTTTGTAAACTCTCCGGGATGGGCAACTCTAGCACCAAGATTTAAAATTTCATCTATGGCAACCATCGCTACGGCATCGCCGCCATGAAGTTGAAATTCAACAATATCTTCACCTGTAAAACTTTTTGGGGCATTAAAATATAAAACCAAAGCCTCATCGATTATTTCATTATTTCTATCAAAAAGCTGTGACAAGGTAGCATGTCTTGGAGTAAAAGTAGATTTTTTGGTAAGTTTACTTGCTATAGCAAGCGCATCGCTGCCGCTAACCCTTACTATAGAGATAGCGCCTCTTCCGCGACTTGTCGCAAGGGCTACTATCGTATCAGTTTGAAAAAATTGATTTTTCACCGCTTGGATTATTTTGAAGAGACAGCAAAGTCTTCAAATGCATTTTTTTTAACTTTGCAGAAATTAGCAACTTCTAATCTTAAAAGATAGTTATATCTAGGATTAATCCAATTAAAAAGCATATACGAAAGAGCTTTATATCTATATCCGTCTTTGCCTATTAAAAGTGCTGCGTCATTTCCGTCAAATCTGATTTTTATAGTCTTTTCATCAAAAAAAGAAACCTCCACAATATCCACATCGTAACAAATGTTTTTAAAAAGCTCTTTTAGTTCATACTTGATATTGTCCAAAATAGCCTCATTGTCCATATCTACATTAAAGTTATTAACTATGCCATCAACCGCTCTATCTTTTTTATGGCTATAGTTGTACAAAACTTCTTTTTCTTTTTTCTCTTCTTGTTTTATATTTACAAGAGGGGTTTCCTGTGGCTGCTCAGGCTGAGGCTTTTCAATCTTTTGTTCTTTTTTAAACTCTCTATGATTGTTAATATAATCACTATTGTCTGCTTTTTTATACACTTTTGTCTTTTGAGGTTGCTCGTTTGTGCTTGGCACGCTTTTGCATGTTGCTACAATAATGGCTGTTTTTTTAAAAAGACCAAAAAAACCTTTTGAATCACTTCTTACAACCTCAAAATTAAGATCCGTTATAGAGCATCCGAGCTCTTGCGTTGCTTTAATATATGCCTCTTGTAGTGTTGGAGCCTCAATCCTTATCATTATGCTCTACCTTTTTTACTTCTAGTCTTTTGTTAATAATGTATTGTTGAAGTATAGATAATAAATTATTAACAAACCAATAAAGCACGAGCCCAGCCGGAAATGTAAAGAAGAAAAATGTAAAAATGACAGGCAGATATTTAAAAATCTTCTCTTGCATTGGGTCTGTAAAATTTGACGGTGTGATTTTTTGCTGAAAATACATAGAAACACCCATCAAAACAGGCATAATAAAATATGGATCCATTAAAGAAAGGTCATTTATATAAAACCACCCTGCGCCTTTTAACTCAATAGCATTTACTAAAACTCTATAAATTGCAAAGAAAATAGGAATCTGCAACAAAAACGGCAAACATCCGCCAAGCGGATTGGCTCCGTGTTTTTTGTACAACTCCATAGTATGCGCTTGAAGCTTTTGGTTATCACCTTTGTATTTTTGCTGAATCTCTTTGAGTTTAGGTGCTAAAAGCTTCATCTTGTGCATAGATACCATTCCCTTTGCACTAAGAGGGAATAAAATAACTCTAACAATAATTGTAAGCAATACTATCGCCCATCCCCAATTTCCTGTAAATCCAAAAAGATAATCAAGAAAAATAAATAAAGGAGCTGCCAAAAATGTAAATATTCCATACTCCACAACGGATTTAAGCTGTGGATCAATAGCTGCCAATACATCTACAAGCTTTGGTCCAATGTATCCGCTAAATTTAAAATCACTACTTCCTTTTACGAAACCAAGAGGGTCTTCGTTTTCAATCTTACTTACAACCACATCAAAATTATTGTTGTAAAAAACACTTGCATAATATTTGTCAAACGATGAAACTATTTTTGCATTTCTAAAAGATTCAAAACCGCTAGCGTCGCCATCTTCGATTATTTCAATAGTATCATCAAACTCTTTTATCAAAAGCCCGTGAACCGCAAGCATATCAACTGAAGCTGAAGGTCTAAAACCTTGAGTAATAAAATATTCAAAAGGCTTTGAGAGAACAACGCTTATATCATAATGACCGTCCGGATAGAATGTAAGCTCTTTTTTTACCGTAAGCTCGCCGAGGTCTTGAATAAGAGTAATTTTTTGCTCATTTTTTGAAACATCAATAAAATTTTTATCAGCAGCATAGTTTTTTTCAAACGCAAGCTTATTAATCGCTTCATCGCTAAATCTAATCTCAAGAGGCTTTACTGATGATTTATCAAGAAGCAAAAGTCCATCATGATTTTCATCAAGAAACTGTGCTTCCCTTAGTATAACTTGCGAAATTCTACCAAGTGAATCTATTTGGAACTCGCTTGTTGATGATTTTATATTTGCAATAATTGAATCATTTTTCACTATAGAAGGATTAATACTTTGGGGTTCTGCTGTGTTTGTTTGTGCTAAAGAAGATGTGTTATTAACTTCTTTTGTTTTTTCTAAAACGGTGGTTGATTTAACTTCATTTTGAGGAACTATGAACATTCCATAAATAATAAAAAAAATAAATGATAATACAACTGCGAGTAATATCCTAGTTTGGGTGCTGAGTTTATCTAACAAGCTTTACCTTTTAATGGTATTTAAGCGCTTCATGGAAAGCAAAAATGAATCTTCTATTTTTAGATACTCTTCATCAGTTATTGGATTTTTTGCGACAAAAACATAAGTACCGCTCAACAACAATGACTCATGCTTTCCAAACAGCGCACGCAGACGCCTTTTTGCGCGATTGCGCTTTACGGCATTTCCGACTTTTTTAGATGCCACAAACCCAACCCAGTGACTTTCATCTTTTAGATAAAAAACCACCGCGTAAGGCGTATGCCACGATTTTCCACTACTAAAAGCTTTTTTAAAAAGCTTTTCATCTCTTAAAGTTTGAAACTTTGTTATAAGAAAACCTTAGATTATACAGCTAAGCTTTTTCTACCTTTGGCTCTTCTTCTATTGATAAGCTTTCTACCGTTCTTAGTAGCCATTCTAGCGCGAAAACCATGTGTTCTCTTTCTGCTTGTTTTTGATGGTTGATAAGTTCTTTTCATACCACTATTTCCTTAGTCTAATTTATAATAATTTTGGAATTCTATCTTTTTTTGATAAAAATGCGGTTAAACCTCGCTGTCTCTTAAAAGTTTTAATCTATTTTGCTAGCTTTATTACTCTATCGCTGCTCCATCGAGCCAAATCCTCATCATGAGTTATGAGCAAAATTCCAACTTTATCAAGGAATTTCATCAAAAGTTTCATGACGCTAAGTTGAATAATATTATCAAGCGCTGATGTAGGTTCATCAGCCATCAATAAATCCGGCTCCATTAAAAGCGCTCTTAAAATAGAACATCTTTGAAGCTGACCGCCGCTTAATTCAAACGGTTTTTTATGCAAAAACTCCTCATTTAATTCCAGCTTTTCTAAATATTCGTGCATTTTTTCAACAGAAGCAACATCTTCTATTTGATTTATTATTGAATATGTGTGATGAAAAGAGGAGTATGGGTCTTGATAGATTTGCGCTATTTTTTTTGTTTTTATGCTTCCTGAAATCGGCTTGAGTTCTTTTGTTATTAGTTCAAAAAGAGTGCTTTTTCCGCTTCCGCTTGGTCCGACAACAGTACACACTTCGCCTCTTTTCAAGACAATAGAAAATCCGTTATACAAAAGCTCGTCTTTTTTATACCCAAAGACAAGATTATCTATTTCAAGAACAATATCTTTTGGCATTTACTTTTTTTCGCTTGCCCTATCCACATCACCCAGTATATCAGCACCTTTTGCCCAATTGTCTCTGCTTACTTCATCAAAAACAATATAACAATTTTGCCTTGGCTTGCCGGTCACCTTAAACATCGTCTGGCTAAACTCATCTGCTATTGTTCTTTTTTGCTCTATCGTGAGCTCGCCTGCTACTTTTACATTAATATACGGCATTTTTACTCCTATTTTTTTGCAAAGTATAACAACTTTGACCTATTAAAAAAGATTTTTTCTGATAGAAAACTTATGGTAATTCATATAAAAATCAACAACTTTTTCATCAACAGATATCATTTTTTCTATCCAGCCGTCAAGCCAAATTTTGTCTTTTTTTGAAAGCAGCAGCAATCCATTTACGCTCGTAGCTCTTGAGATTGCAACATAAAATTGTGATTTCTCAAAAATTTCATCGATAAAAACAGCGATATTGTCTATGGACATTCCTTGTGATTTATGAATAGTCAAACTCCATGCGAGTTTTATCGGAAACTGCTTGATTTTGGCTAGAGTATTTTGTTTTACTTGAATGGTTTTGTCATTTTTTTCTTCAAACTCATAATGGCTTAACTCAAACGGATATTGAGCCAAAACCACCTCTTTTTTCGTATCTGTAAGTATGACTATCTTGTATCCGTCTTTATCATTTAATATTTTTGTTACAACTCCTCTTTGTCCGTTTTTGAACTCTTCCGTGTTTGTCGTAAAAAGTATCGGAGCGCCTACTTTTATCTTCAAAACCCTTTCTATGGGAAGATTTTCTATGTATGTATCAATTTTTTTGTCGATATCTTTTGATTTTGATAAAACTTCGATTTTTGCATCCATCTCAAAAAGAGGCTCATCCAAAGCCATAAGTCTTGCCTCGTTATACTCTTTTACTTTTTTGTTAGTCGCATACAAAATGGTGCTTTTATATGCAGTTTCTTTATCTAATCTATTGCTCGTAATTGAACTTATAAAGTTTTTTACGCCGATGTCGCATGCACCGTTTCTAATGTTGTGCAAATAGCTGATAAACTCTATGTCGTTCGTTCTTTTTACTGTTGTTAGTTCTATTTTTTTAAAAACAAAATTACCCCAGCTTAAAGAGTCAAAAGCATATCCGAAATATCTCTCTTGCTCTTCTTCTTTTATGGCATATTGAACCATCAATCTTTTTTCTTCGTTGTTTTTTCGCACAGGCGGAAGCTGCAAAAAGTCTCCGACAACAAGAACTCTTCCGTTAAATCCAAATTGGTTTAATCTATACTCTATCATCTCCATAACACCAGATGAAACCATAGATATCTCATCAATTACCAATAAATCAAGGTTTGAAATAATGCTTTT
>JAUPLZ010000165.1 GCA_030836705.1 Campylobacterota bacterium | reverse complement strand
TAGGACTTCGCATATTCTACACCGCCAATTTTTAAATTTAGTTTAAATTTTGGCTTTTATTCTCAATTTGTTTACTTATTGTTGTTAATTGTACAAATTAAGCCATATTTTATATGTGGGAGCCTTTAAAATGCTTTTTTAATCTGTTATAATGGCGCCATGAGATTTAGAAATATTAAAAAAAACGCTAAAACAGCAGACATAAAAGAAAGTCCTAAATATATCTACGCACCTTACGCCAAAAGAGTAAAAGCTTTTATAACAGACATGTTTATGATATATGCTCCAATACTCTACATCATCGCTTATGTTGTTATGAGTGGCAAAGATGATTTTCAGTCCTCACAATTAGCACCTCTTGCCGGTGTAACTATTTATGCTCTTGTCTACGCAATACTTTTAAGTAAATTTGGACAAACCCCCGGTAAAAAAGCTTATGACATTAAAGTTGTAGATGATAAGAGCGGTAAGTACATTGGATTTTTTAGAGCTATTTTTAGATTTTTTCTATTTTTATTCACTGCGACAACGCTATTAGGGCTTTTTCTTCCATTTTATAGAAAAGATAAAAAAGCTCTGCATGATTTGATTTGTAAAACTATTGTAGTTGAGCAGAAATTATAAGCGGATTAAATGCTTTGCTTGAGAGAATTACTCTTGAGCCTATCTTTAAATTTTGCACCTCTTTTTTGCCCGCTACTGCTTTTACGACTTCATTATCAACTAAAACGCTTACAACATACAAAATGTCACTTTTTGTAATGGCTACAACTTCACCATTAAATTTGAACTTCCCGCTTATTCCTACTCCGCCAAAAATTTCGTTTGGCGTTCCTTTGTTTAAAATTTTGCCATCTTGCAGTTCATAAACAAAATCTCCTAGTTTATAAACCTCTGAGATATCGTGAGAGACTAACAAAGTAGTAGTTTTTAGCTTGTGTTGAATATTTAAAAATTCATCTTGAAGTTTAGCACGCATCGCAAAATCAAGTGCAGAGAGAGGTTCATCAAGAAGCAGTATTTTTGGACTTCGAACCAATGCCCTTGCAACTGCAACCCGCTGTTGCTGTCCGCCCGAGAGTAATTGCGGTTTTAGATCTTTTAATGAGCTTAACTCAGTTAGCTCTAAAATCTCATAAACTAATTTTTTGTTGCTTTTGTCATTTAGTGCATATAATAAATTGTCCAATACACTCATATTTGGAAAAAGAGCGTAGTCCTGAAAAACAAACCCTATGCTTCTTTTTTGCGGAGGTAAATCTATTTTTTTTGCACTGCTAAACCAAACTTCGCCATCGACAGTTATCTCTCCGCTATCTGGTTTAATGAGTCCTGCTAAAATCCTTAAAATAGTGCTTTTTCCAGCTCCACTTTTTCCAAAAAGAATTGATAACTTCTCTTTTTGTATCTCTTCATTTATTGTTAAATCAAAAAAGCCATTTGAACCTAATAATTTTTTACTGAAATTTAATTTTATCATTTAATATCTGCTCGCATAAAGTGCCTGTTAATGGCATAAACAAAAACTAAAATGACAAATGAGATGATAAAAAGCGTTAGAGCATATTGATTTGCCACATCATAGTTAAGTGCTTCAACTTCATCATAAATAGCGATACTAGCCACCCTTGTCTCTCCTGCTATATTTCCGCCCATCATCAAAACTACTCCAAATTCGCCTATTGTGTGTGCAAAGGAGATAACAATTCCCGTTAAAAGTGAAGAGCGTATATTTGGAAGTAAAACAAAAAAGAGAGTATTTAGTCTGCTTTTACCAAGCGTATAAGCAGCAAGAGAGAGGTTCTTTGGCAGTGCGCTTAAACCGCTTTGAATTGGATGAACCATAAAAGGTAGGCTGAATATAACGGATGCAACAATAAGTCCTTCAAAACTAAAAACAAGCCTCAAATCAAAATTTGCCTCAAGCCATGAGCCAAAACTGTTTTTCGGACTAAAAGCAAGCAAAAGGTAAAAACCCAAAACAGATGGCGGAAGAACTAACGGCAAAGAGACTACTGCCTCAACAACAGGCTTAAAAACCCATTTTGTTTGAGATAAAAAGTAAGCGATAGGGATGCCTATAAAAAGCAGTATAAAAGTGGTAATCGTAGCCAACTCAAATGTCAGCCTCATTGTTTGAAAAAAGCTATTTTCCACTATTTTCTCCCATTTGAATAGTTACTTCATTTGATTTAACAAACCAGATAAACTCACCTCCCTCATTACAGCCAAGCTCTTCGCATGATTTTTTTTTAATTACAGAACTTATCTCTTTGCCATCAAAATCGAAAATCACATTTGCAAAAAGTTTTCCCACTTCAACCTCTTTTATTTTTGAGACAAAAGCATTCCTAGCACTTATTTTTGATGAAACGGTTGCTATCATTACCTCCATCTCTTTAAAAATTAGATTTGCGCTTCGCCCTGTTTGCATCCACGATAGCGTGTCGCTATATAGTACTACGGCAAAAAAGTTTTTATCTCCAACTAAAATATTTAAAGATAAAAATTCATTAACTTTTTCAATTGATATTATTTTGCCATTTAGGATATTCATTTTACATCAAATCCATATTTTTTTAAAATTT
>JAUPLZ010000164.1 GCA_030836705.1 Campylobacterota bacterium | reverse complement strand
TCTTTTGATAGTTTTGGCTCCAAATTTATTTGAAATACTTAAAATTTCATCGTCATCGCTACTAACTACTATTTTATCTAAATACTTACTTTTAAACCCAGCTTCTATACTCCATGTAATCAATGGCTTACCACACAAATCAAGTACATTTTTTCTTGGCAGCCTTTTGCTCCCACCTCTTGCAGGAATGATTGCCAAAAAAGTCTTATTTTTATACATCTAAAACCTCTTTGTATTTTTGCTTGACTTTGTTATATATTTTCAAAAGAACATCTTTGCTTGAAACTATTTCATTGATAGCTTGACTCATCTCTTCTGGTTCATCGTCATATTGATGTGCGATGTTGTTTCTTATCTTTCTTAGATTTATCCACTCTTTTGCACTAAATATATATTCTGCTTTTTCCAATTTATTTAGAATATCAACAAAGGGTAAACTACTTGTATTTTCCTCATAATTTGAAACTATGCGCTTAAATATTTTGTCTCCAAGTGTATCTTGCAGCTTCGCAAATCTAAAAAGATATTGATCCAATGCTTGGACTTGAGCTTTGTCTAGCATCGTATATTCCAATGCTGTTATGGGCATAAAATTTTTGATGTTATCATACGCCTCATTTATTCTCTGAATATGTCTGTCGCACTCTGAAAAATACTTTTGCAATACTAATTTTTCTTCTATCAACTCAACTCCTTTTTGCATAGCAATCTCTTCTATAAGCCTCGCCTTGTCCATCTCAAACACCACATCTATCTTTTGTTCACCGAGCAATTCTTCTAGTTTTAGTAAAAATTCAATCTTCTTTTTTTGTGAATCGGCAAATTTTTCACTAGGGCAAAGATAGAGATCTATATCGCCGCCTTTTTTACTATCATCTACACGGCTTCCAAAAAGATACACTCTACCATCCCCGAAAACTTCTTTGAATGTTCTTGTTATGGCTCTAACCTCATTTGTGTTAAGCCTCATCAAAATACCTCGTGATACTCATCGTTTGCTTTTTTATACTCTTCTATTCGTCCGATGTCAAGCCAATATTCTCTAAGCGGAAATGATACGGCATTTTTATTTTCACTTATGAGTTTTTCAAAAAGCGTCGGCATATCATAAAACTTGTTTTGCGGAATATATTGCAAAACTTCAGGAGAGAGCATATATATACCGGCACTTACAAAAAATTTATGAACAGGTTTTTCTTCTATTGATAGAATTTTACTATTTTCTATATTTACAACCCCGTAAGGAACTTGAAAATCATATTCCCTTACACACATCGTCCCCATTGAATTGCTTGAGATATGATAATTATGCAAATGTTCAAAATTTACATTCGTAAGCAAATCTCCATTCATCACAAAAAATGGCTCAGTCGGTTTTTCGGTTAAAAGACTCAAAGCCCCTGCCGTTCCCATTCTTTGCTCTTCTAAAACATACTCTATTTTTACTCCAAATGCACTGCCGTCGCCGAAATAGTCTTGAATAATATGCGATTTGTAGTTGACACACATCACGATATTTGCATATCCATACTCTGCAAACTTCTCTACTATTGTTTGAAGGATTGGTTTATTGCCTACTTTTAGCATGGGCTTTGGGGTGTTTTCCGTAAGTGGTCTCAGACGAGTTCCAAGACCTCCTACCATCAAAATCACTTTATTTGTTTTAATTTTTGGCTTAATCAGCTCTTCAATTTCCTGAACTCCAACTATTTTGCCATTTTCATCTACTATAGGTATTTGATGAAGCTTTTTTGAAAGTGCAAGTTTTAAAATCTCCTCTTTTGCGTCACTTATTTTTGCAATAGTTGGCGATCTAAAAACAACTGTTTCAACAGAACTGTCTAAGCTCAAGCCATTCAAAAGACCTCTTCTGACATCTCCATCCGTCAATGTGCCCAAAAGCTTGTCATGTTCATCTACGACTAATGCTATTTGCATTGCCCCGCTATCTATGATTTGAAGAGCTTCTTTTATAGTAGAGTTTATATTTAGTTTTATGTTTTGGATGTTTTTCATTTTTTAATCTTTTTGACACTTCTGCTAACTTTTGCGAAGCCTAGATTAAACTCAAATTTCGTAGTCGTTTCAACCACTTCGCCATCTTCATCATCTGCTAAAATGTCAGGCTCTATCTCTATAATATCTTCTAGTATCTTATTTGATTTACCCGCTAATTCTTTTTGTCTTGTTTCATCTTGCGTTTTCATAATAGCATTTATATTTCTTGATAGCTCTTTTACTTTTGCAAAAGTTTCTATGATATTTAAGGTAGTTTGTATCGCTTTTTCACTTTTCAATATTGTTGCCAACATATATACACCTTTTTCAGTGAAAACTTTTGGATTGACAGTGGAATGTTTTAGTTTGCTGAACCGGTCAAAATTTTTGACCAGTTCAGTTTTTTCTTCCTTTGTTAACTCTATCACATACCCACTAGGAAATTTATTAGGGTTATTTGATACGGCTTGGTTGACTTCCTTTGTGGCTACATT
>JAUPLZ010000163.1 GCA_030836705.1 Campylobacterota bacterium | reverse complement strand
TTCTACTCAGCTAGGTGCCGTTAGAATCTATCCTGCTTCATACCTTGGAGATATGTTTTCAGGTGCTGCGGTAGCATACGGCGAGGGAAATCTCGGATGTACTTATGACTTCCAATACACACTTGATACTGCTATTTTGTGGGGTGCAAATCCGGATAATACAAGAATTCCAGATGCTCACTTTATCTGGGAAGGCAAATACAACGGTGCAAAAATCATCGTAATTACTCCTGAATTTAACGCATCTGCAAGACACGCTGATTTGTGGGTACCTATCAAACCGGGAACGGATAATATCCTTGCTATGGCTGTAATAAACCACATAATCAAAAACAAGCAATACGCACTTAACAGTGTCAAAACTTTTACAGACCTTCCGTTTTTAGTAAGAGCTGATACAAAAAAACTCCTAAGAACAACCGACATAAAAGGTCATGACGAGCATCATCATGAGTGGGAAGAGCAATTTTATTTCTGGGATAATAAATCAAAAGGAATTGTTTTAGCACCAGGTGCCGAAGGAAATAAAGAGCACAAATCCTTAAGATTAAAAGACCATGGATATGAGATAGATCCTGCGCTTGAAGGCAAATGGAAAGTCAAAATAAAAGACCACGGACACGAAAAAGAGGTAGAGGTTACTACTGTTTTTGAACTTTTAAAAGCAGAAGCTGCCAAGTTTGACCCACAAACTTACAAGAGCGTAGACGGAAACGACTTCCAAAAAACTACAAATGTAAACCCTGAAATAGTAAAAATATTAGCAGATGAGCTTACAAGCAAAAACAACAATAAAGTAACTGTTACTGCCGGCTTCTCGCTTAATAAATACCACAACGGTATTTTAAATATTTGGAATATTGCTTCAATGGTTGGCTTATCAGGAAGATACGGTCCAAGAGGCGGTATGAACACAGAAAATGAATTCTCGCTATCAGGTCTTGAAGTACTTACAGGATTTAGCGGCAAATACAATCCAAGATTCGGTTCAGGATTCCTTGGCGAATACATGATGGGCGATATGGATAGAGAGTTTGACAAATATTTTAGAGACGAGGATGTAAATAGAGCCTATAACGGTACTCTAAAAAACAAAGCCGAATTCAAAAAAATATTAGATCAAATGAGAGAAGGCTCATTAAACGGCGAAAAAGGAGGAGTAAAACCTTATTGGCTGCCTGATACTTCTATAATCGTAGCAGATGCGAAAATGAGAAGAAACAAAGCTGCGTTTAATGATGTATGGCTAGATAGAACTAAGTTTTTCTGTTATGTAGATTACAGAATGGCTTATACCGCTATGTTTGCCGATATTCTTCTTCCTGCGAAATCACACTATGAAGTTTGGGATTTAAGAGCAAGCCCTGGATATCATAGATTCGTAAACCTTGCACAACCTGCCGCTAATCTTAAACCGATAGGCGAAGCTATGGATGAATGGTCGATGTTCGCACTACTTGCAGAAAAACTTCAAGAGATTGCAAACAGACCGGAAAATGCTTCTAAAGCAAAAGTAAAAGATGACGGCAAAGATGCAAAAGGCAGACCGCTAGCAAGAGAAGGCATAAGAGATTTGAGCATTTTCTTTGATGAGTTTACAAATATAGATAAAGAATCTGATGAGAATTTCGAGCCAATAATAGGAAAAAATAAAAACAGACCTGATGTTCCTGGTGATAAACTAGCGCTTGAAGCTGCACTAGAAAAAACGGATCAATTCCAACCGCACACTATTGAAAAAATGTACAAGCAAGGCGGTTTCTTGCAACTAAATGAAAAAGCAGGTAAAAACTCGCCTCTTTATGCAGATAGACCGTATAACTCACTTGAAAATCATATCTTTAGATATGAGAGATTCGAGACAATGAGCGGAAGACAGACTTATTATGTAGACCATGATGTTTGGATTCAACTAGGCGTAAATGTCAACTCAGGAAGAGAGCCGCTAGCACCGCTAGATCCGCAAAAATATCCATATATGCTTATGACTCCGCATGCTAGATGGTCGGTTCACTCTAACTATAAAGCTGCAAAAATGCTTCTTAGACTTCAAAGAGGCAAGCCTTGGGTTATGATAAACAACGAACTTGCGAAAGCAAAAGGCATAAAAGACGGTGATGAAGTAAGAATATTCAACGAGCTTGGAGAGTTCTACTCAATGGCAAAAGTAACATCAAGCGCACCTATTGATGCTCTTGTAATGGAAGACGGATGGGATCCGCATTTCTTTAGAGGCAGAAAACACAACAACCTTGTAGTTCCTGCGTCATTGAGCCTTCTTGAGATGTCTGAGGGCTGGGGACACTTGAAGTTCGGCGGTCTATGGGATGGAAATCAGTACGCTTATGACGGCGCAATAAATGTAGAGAAAGCATAAGGAGGGAGGTCACTATGTCAAAAAGACAATTAGCAATGGTAATGGACCTCAATAAATGTATTGGGTGTCAAACTTGTACGGTAGCGTGCAAAACACAATGGACAAATAGAAACGGTAGAGATTATATGTACTGGAATAATGTAGAAACATTTCCGGGTACAGGATATCCAAAAAACTGGCAAGATATGGGCGGAGGCTTTGATGCTTCCGGAAATCTTCAAGCCGGAAAGATTCCAAATATCGAATCCGATTATGGAGTGCCTTGGGATTATAATATGGGTGAAATGGCTGACGGAAAAGATTTGGTTCCGCACCAAGAGCCTACTTGGGGTCCAAACTGGGATGAAGATGTAGGTACGGGAAATTTTCCAAGCGATAACTGGTTTTTTTACCTGCCTAGAATCTGTAATCACTGTACAAACCCAGGATGTCTTAGCTCATGCCCAAGAGATGCGATATTCAAACGAGATCAAGACGGTGTCGTTCTTGTAGACCTTGATAGATGCCAAGGGTATAGATATTGTATAGCCGGATGTCCGTACAAGAAGATATTTTTTAACCCAAAATTATCTAAATCTGAAAAATGTATCATGTGCTTCCCTCGTATAGAAAAAGGTCTCCCGACTGCTTGCGCTCAACAATGCGTTGGTCGTATAAGATTCGTGGGCTTTTTAGATGATACGGAAGGACAAGTTCATAAGCTTGTAAACGAGTACAAAGTAGCAATCGGATTAAGACCAGACTATGGTACTCAGCCGAATGTATATTATGTTCCGCCTGTATTTACACCAAATAAGTTCGATGCAAACGGTGCGCCTATAGCCGATAGCCAAAGAATTCCTGATGAAGAGATGGAAAAACTTTTTGGCAAAGATGAGTTTCACCATGCAAAAAATACAATCTTAAAAGAGTTAAAAAAGAGAAAAGAGACAGGCGAAAGCGAACTGATGGATCTTCTTATTGCGTTCCAGCACAAAGATATGTTTAGACTTGATAATAACTACTATCAACAAGTAGCAAAAGATCAAGGCAAAAACCCATTAGCACCTGTTGATGATAGATATTTAAAAGGCAAGTTCACAAAATCTGCATCTTTTTATAAGGTAGGTCACTAATGAAAAAGTTACTTAAAATTGCAGTAGCATCGCCAATTGCTGCTTTATTAATGAGTGGTTGTGCGCCAAGTACAGAAAAAACCGTTGAGCTCTCTTCTTCGGACACAAGCTGCAAGAGTGCTGAGCAAGGCGCTGTTGTGGCTTCTAAATTTGACGGCAATATGAATGATGCAGCGTCTCTTGCAAGCGCATGGAAAAATGCTTCTTGTACTAGCGTAATGCTTTATCCGCAAAAAACGGTTCATTCAAACGACAAAAACACAAATGGACTTATGGCTGACGCAAAAGGCGTAAAAGCAAGCGTAAAAGCACTATATAACGACCAAAAAATAGCTCTTATGGTTTACTGGGATGACAGCGAGGCTTCATACCAAGGCGAGAGTGCCGATAAATATAGCGACGGGTTTGCTATCCAGTTTGCAAAAGATTCAAGCGATCCAAAAAAACTTCCATATGTCGGCATGGGTAGTGATGATAGACCGGTAGTTATTTATATGCAAAAATCCACAAAAGCTTCATTTGAGCCAAACGGAAACGGCAAGCACGATATGCAGCTAGATGAGCAAAGTCTTAATAAATTCGGCGAAGAGCTAAAAGATTATGACAAAGAGGTAGCAAAACTTGGAGATAGTGATTTCCAAAAAGCTTTTGTTGCTGAGGGCTTTAGATCTACAACCGAGTTAAGAGATGCAAAAAACAGCTTCAATGCCGACATGGTTCATGAAAACGGCAAATGGAGAGGAACTTTTGTAAAAGATATCAAAGATGCAAATCTTGAACTCTCAAGCGAGTTTCCAATAGCTCTGGCTATTTGGGACGGCAACAAAGAAAACAGAGACGGTCAGAAATGGCTTTCTAGCTGGGTTGCCGTAGAGCTTGGCAAAACACAAGGAAATCTTGAAAAAGCGGTTACAAGCGTACCAAACGGAAATGTAGCAAATGGAAAAACTCTAGCTGTAGAAAACTGTGCGGCTTGTCATATTTTTGATGATCAGAAAATGGCATCTGCTATGCAAGCTCCTGATTTATCGGCGCTCGGCGGTCAAAGTACGGCTGAATACATAATTGAGTCTTTAAAAAACCCAAGCGCCGTTGTTGTTCCTGGATATAACAGAAATGCGTATCCGAACTTTAAATGGTATGAACTTGCCGACGGCAAAAGAGTTTCTACTATGCCTGCATACGATTGGATGAGCGAAGAACAGCTTAATGATCTTGCAGCATACTTTAAGACACTAAAATAAGGGAGGGCGAAATGAAAAAATTATTTTTGACTCTTGCTATGTCAGCTGTAGCAATAGCTTCACTAAATGCAAAAGAAATTACTAAAAACGGATTTCTTACAACTGATTATTGCGCAGACAGAGGCTATTTTGCGGACTGCAAACTTGAAAATTATGTAGATGAAAAACAATCTTTAGTACTTTATGTGCATGATGAATTGGAGTATTACCATCTTGATATTTCACATATTGAAAGAGCTGAAGTTGATGAGGGTTTTGCTAGAAACGGCGTTGAAATTACCGGCGATTTAAATACAAAAAATGGCAAAAAAACCATTATTGTAAGCAAATACAAATCTCCGCCACCGCCTGCAAAATCATTCTTTAAAGGTTGTTTATAATCTTTTTTTAGTCGTCGGCACTGCCGGCGGCTTCTCTATCTGCTGAGAAATATTTGTTTATTAAGATATTATCTTTTTTTTCGCTTCCGATTTGTTCGTTTTCATAAAGCTCCATATACTCTTTTTGAGTCATTTTTATATGTTTTGTCTGGCTAATTTCTTCTTCGTTTATTTTAATCATTCCATAAAGTTTTTCTATTGCTTTCAACTGAATCTCAGAGCCTATCTCGCTTCTGTCGTATATTTTTTTATAGTCCTCTGCGCTTTTTGCTAGCGTCAAAATCTTTCTTAATGCTGTTTTGTTTAACTTTTCATCAAAAACACTCTCATCATAAACATAAAGCCAGTCATCAAAATTTTCTTTAACGATATGCGTTATTTTATCAAACACTATTTTTCTAAGCAGCTCATCGGAAAAATCCACATTATAAACCTCAAGAGCCTCGTCGATAGAATGAATATTTTCCTCTATTTTTTTTAGGCAATGCTCATAAAAATCACCTCTTTTTTCTATCTGTTTATAGATTTCATACCAATCTTGAAATGTTTTAAATTTTTTTAAAAATACTTTTTCTATTTCATATCTCTTACTATGAAAAGTATTAAAATACCAAACCGCATCGCTAATAGTCATATCCTCTGAAATATCTATAAATTCAGACATATCGATATTTTTATCTTCTTGCCTTGCTCTTATTATTTTTGATTGAACATCCACGGTTTACACCTTTTTGTTGTTTATTCTATATACATACGCAAGCACTTCCGCTACCGCTTGATAAAGTTCAAGAGGTATCTCTTTGCCTATATCGACTTTTTTGTATAGCTCTTGCGCCAATGCCTTATTTTCATAGATTTGCACTTTATGCTCTCTTGCGATTTCTATTATTTTTAAGGCTATATTGTCAGCTCCTTTTGCCAAAACTACCGGCGCATTGTCGCCCTCATCTTTATTAAAGCGCAAAGCCACCGCAAAATGCGTAGGGTTTCTTATAACCACATCGGCTTTTGGCACATCTGCCATCATTCTATTTCTTGCCATTTGATGCTGAAGCCTCCTTATTCTGGCTTTTACTTCCGGATTTCCTTCTGTGTTTTTAAATTCGTCTTTTAGTTCATTTTTGCTCATTCTAAGCTGTTTAAAATATTGATATCTGACTATAAACACATCGATAACGCCAAAAATAAAAAAAACAATAAGCATAATCGCCGCTATTGAGATTGATTTGTCAAGCAGCCAATCCATCTGGTAAAAAAAATCAAATCTCTCAACCTTTGGCAACTCTTTTATATAGATAAGAAAAACAAAAGTTCCGACAACCATAGCAATGGAAACTTTTGCCGTTATTTTTATTCCCTCTACCAATTTTTTCATAGAAAAAATATTTTTAAGTCCCTTTATGGGGTCTATTTTGTTCAAATCAGGAGTTAGAGGTTTGGTGGTAAATAAAAATCCGATTTGCGCTACATTTCCGGCAACACCGGCAATAAGCACGGCAATCGAAAAAGGCAAAACAATCATAACAATATCTTTTATCACGGTTATAATAATCGCAAAAATCATTTGAGTGTTTAAAGGTTGTGCTATAAATGATGTCGTATAAATAAAATTTTCTTTTAGCCCTTCAAGCATATATGGACTAAGCCCCAAAAAAGCCAGCAGTGCGACAAGCAATCCAATAAAGCCTGAAAAATCCATACTTTTTGGAACATTGCCCTCTTTTCTGGCATCTTCTATCTTTTTGGAGGTGGGTTCTTCCGTCTTTTCTGCATCATCTGCCATTTAGGTATCCCAATTTTTATTGCATCTTCATAGAAAAGTCTAGCCAAGTCGCCTGATGGATTATGCTTCCGCTGCTTATTGCATCAATATTCAACGATTTATATTCATTTAGCGTCTCTTTGGTGATATTCCCGCTTACTTCAATCAGTGTGTTTTTGGATATCTTATCCCGCAACAACACCACCTCTTTTATCTCGTTTATGCTCATATTATCACACATGATTATCTCAGCGCCTGCTTCAAGTGCCGTTTGTGCCATATCAACCGTCTCGCACTCTATTTCTATTTTTGATGTAAAAGGCATAGCGTTTCTAGCATTATTTACAAACTCTTTAATATTATCTATGTTTTTTAAATGAGTATCTTTTATCATTATCGAATCATCAAGCCACATTCTGTGATTTACCACGCCGCCGCATCTTGAAGCGTATTTTTCAAACACCCTTAAAAGAGGT
>JAUPLZ010000162.1 GCA_030836705.1 Campylobacterota bacterium | reverse complement strand
TTTTTGGAAACCAATGGATAGTTTGAAAGATAAAAATGATTTAAATAATATGTGGGATAAGAAAGAAGCCCCATGGAAAGTATGGGATAAATAATGTTTAATAATATATATAAAAACAAAAAAGTATTAGTTACTGGACATACTGGATTTAAAGGGAGTTGGTTAACCGCTTGGCTTATAAAACTAGGTGCAAATGTAGTGGGAATCTCAAAAGACATACCTACAAAGCCATCCATGTTTGAAGAGTTAAAATTAGAAGATGAAATCAAACATTATCAAGAAGACATAAGAGATTTATCTAGGATGATTGAGATAATCTCTTGTGAGCAACCAGATTTTTTATTTCACTTAGCGGCTCAACCAATAGTTTCTACTTCATATATTGACCCAATAGAAACTATCTCATCAAATGTGATGGGTACGGCAAATATATTAGAAGCTTTGAAAGTATCAAATCATAAATGTACAGCTATCATTATCACAAGTGATAAAGCTTATGATAATGTAGAGCAAGTTTGGGGATATAAAGAAGATGATAAGATGGGTGGTAAAGATATCTACAGTGGCTCTAAAGGTGCAGCTGAACTTATTATTAAGTCATATTATCACTCATTTTTTAAATCACGAGATTGTAATGTCAAATTAGCAATTGGAAGGGCTGGAAATGTTATCGGCGGTGGAGACTGGGCAAAAGATAGGATTGTTGTTGACTGTATGCTTGCATGGAGCAAGGGCGAAGTAGTAGAGATACGAGCGCCAAAAGCCACAAGACCGTGGCAACATGTGTTAGAGCCTCTAAGTGGTTATCTCAATCTTGGCGCAGAACTTTATATTAATGATTCTTTACATGGAGAAGCATTTAACTTTGGTCCCAGAGCAGAACAAAACCATACGGTTGAAGAGTTGCTTATAGATTTAAGTAAATATTGGGATTTTAAAGATGTGCATGATGCTTACAAAGTAACTGGAAATATCCCTTTTCATGAAGCCGGACTTTTGAAACTCAACTGCGATAAAGCACTTTTTTATCTCAAATGGCAAGCAAACTTGGGGTACAAAGATACTATCAAGTTTACAAGTGAGTGGTACTACGACTTTTACAAAACAGATAAAAATATCTTAGATAAAACACTTGAGCAAATAGCTGAATATGAAAATATGGCAAAGGATAAATCACTTAAATGGACGGAGTAGTCTTAACACCTTTAAAGCAAATACATCACCCAAAAGGGGATATTTTTCATGGTATGAAAAAAAGTGATGATGGATTTGATGGATTTGGCGAAGCTTATTTTTCAACCATAAACCAAGATGATATAAAAGGTTGGAAAAAACATACAAAGATGACCTTAAATCTTATAGTGCCTGTTGGCGAGATAGAGTTTGTCGTCTATGATGAAAATACTAAAAAGTTTTTAAGTGTCAAGCTTTCGCATAAAAACTATCAAAGGCTGACAGTTATGCCAAATCTTTGGATGGCGTTTCGCGGAGTAGGTAAATATAATATGCTTTTAAATTTAGCAAGCATAGAGCATAATCCGAATGAAGCTATAAATATTGAAATAGAAGAAATAAAATATGAATGGCAATAAAGTTTTAATAACTGGTGGCTTTGGAAATCTAGGAAGCTATATAGTTAAGTATCTTATAAATTTAAACTATGAAGTTACCATTTTAACAAGAAAAGAAAAATATAAATTTGAGAATTTAAAATATAAAGTAATAGAGTGTGATATTGCAAATTTAGAAGAGTTAAAATCAAAATTAAACTATGATTTTGATTTTTGTGTGCATTGTGCCAGTTTCAATGAGTTCTTTTTAGAAAATTATCCAAAAAAAGCATTAGAGATAAATACTTTAGGAACTAGAAATTTATTGGAAGCATTAAATCTAAAACAGTTGAAAAATTTCA
This sequence comes from Campylobacterota bacterium, assembly GCA_030836705.1. Taxonomy (GTDB): domain Bacteria; phylum Campylobacterota; class Campylobacteria; order Campylobacterales; family SZUA-545; genus JAUPLZ01. Next base: position 1,449 of record JAUPLZ010000162.1, on the reverse strand, counting down.
TATATTTTAGTACTTTTCATATCTATGGTTTGAACAGTGGAATTATAGATGAGAATACACAGCCTAATCCAAAAAACGACTATGCCTCAACTCATCTTTTTGCTGAGTATTTTGTGAAGCAGTTTGGATTTACACATAAACTAAAATATACAATTTTTAGATTGTCAAATAGTTATGGTGTACCAACTTTTTTTGATACGGATAAGTGGTATTTGGCTTTGAATGATTTGGTAAAATCAGCCTTTATTGATAAAACTATCATTTTAAAAACCAATGGAGAGGCAAAGAGGGATTTTATTTGTATGGATGATGTTGTTTATGTTGTTGATGAGGTTTTAAAAATTAATGCAACAAGTGACACTTACAATTTATCTTCAAACAAAAGCTACACGATTCTTGAATTGGCAAAAATTGTAAAACGGCAATATCAAAGCATCTACCAAAAAGATATAGAGATAAAAATAAATAACGAAGATAGTATGAAATATGATGATGTGTTTGTAAAAAATGATAAATTAAAATCGATTATAACTTTTGAAGCAAAAGATAAGATAGCAGATGAGGTGAACAAGATTTTTAGATTATTAGAGGATAAACGTGAATAATAAACCATTGATTTCAATCATAACACCAATATTTAATGGTGAAAAATATATTTTAGAAACTATCCAGAGTGTTTTAAATCAAACATATACAAATTGGGAAATGATAATAGTTGATAATAAATCAACAGACGATAGTATCAAAACTATCAAAACTATTTGTGATGAAAGAATAATGATAATTAGCCTTGAATACAATAGCGGTGGACCAGCAAGGCCAAGAAATATAGGGCTTGACAATGCGAAAGGTGAATATATCGCTTTTTTAGATGCTGATGATGTTTGGGATAGAAATAAACTAAAAAATCAGATTTTATTTTTAAAAGAAAATAATATTGAGTTTACTAGTTCAGATTGTATTTTAATTGATGACGGAAATAATGAGATTCAACTAGGATTATTAAGTAGGATCTATAGTAAGTTTACAAAAAAGAAAACTTTGTGCGATGTAATGAAAAATAATTTTATTTTAACCTCCTCAGTACTCATTAAAAAAAATTTAATGAAGAAATTTAATGAAGATAAAAACTATATTGCAGTAGAAGATTTTGATATGTGGCTTGATGTATTAGCAAATAATGAAAATATATATAAATATCAAAATGAAAAATTAATTCAGTACCGCATTTTAGAGGGATCAATTTCAAATAGAAAAAATGCACTTAACCAAGAATTAAAAGCAAATTTAGTGTTAGCAAATTTTGTTTTACAACATAGTCAATATACAAAGTGCTATATACAGCATATGATGGTACATTTCCTAATAAAGTTTCTGAAAAGAAATTTGAGTTCATGAATAGTTTGTTAATTAATAAAAATAAAATTATATATAATTTTTTAGTTTTAA
>JAUPLZ010000161.1 GCA_030836705.1 Campylobacterota bacterium | reverse complement strand
TATAAAAGGGGCTGACTTGTGTTTTGTAGAGGTCATAATCTACTGTTTTTTTATCATTTTTTAAATCTTTTTCGTAAATATTGTGCATTGAAAATAAAAAATTATGGTTTGTATACTTAAAGGCGTGAATGGCTTTTGATATTTTGCCGTAGTCATTTGATGTGTAAACAAGGCTCTCAAAGGAGATTTGAGAATTCGGTTTAAAAATTATTTCATTTTCAAAATCAGCCATTGTTATATTATCTTCATTTATAAAATATGTTTGATTTGCTCTATGTGTTATTAAGGACTCGCCGTTATTTAGTAAATATTGAGAAAATTTAATACTTGCTTTGTCAACTTCTTCAATAGCTGTGTATATGTTTTTGTCAAAATAGCCATTTTTTGATGAGTCGCTGATTTTAAAGTAATTAAGAGAGAGGTTTATATTGTGAAAAAAATCGTTATATTCTTTTGACAAATCGGTAAAAATAGATGCAAAATGGCTAGTTTCAAAAACATTTCCATACTCTTTAAAATCGTTTTGTAAACTAGCGTCATCATTATTTGAATAATCTATTCTATAGTAGTAGAAATTTTCCTTTATTAAAAAGTTTAAGTAGTCGTCAAATATAGAAAAAGAGTAAGCAAGAGGCATAGAAAAGGAGCTATCTTTGGCTTTTAGTCCGACTTCTCTATCGTAGTTTTTGAACTTATAGTCAAAAGAGTAGGTTAAGTTATCAAAAAAAAGCGACTCGGTAGCCCTGTGAAATTGTAGTTGCGGCATGATTTGCAAAGTTTCGTCATTGTTTGGTTTTGTTGTGTCTGTAAAATACTTAGCGTTTAATCCAATATAGTTTTTTGGTGTATAAAAAAGATAGTTAAAGGTGGAGGTGATTATTTTTGTGGCCTGTTTGTTTTGGAGTGATAAATAATCAACATCGTTTACTTTTGTAAAATCAAGATATAGACCGTCTTTTGAGTAGTCCGCATAATCTGAAAAAAGAGTATCTCTTTGGTAGTTTATATTAAAACCATAATGCGTTTTATTTTGCAACTCCTCTTTTTTTGTATACTCTTTATAATCAAAAAACTCTCCAAATTCGATACTTCCTTTTGAGTGCAAGGAGTCTGCAATTCTAAGCTCGCCGACAAAACCCTCTCCTCTGTTTGTTCTAATTTCGGGAGTAATAGTGGTATCCCACCATTCATGCGGTGCAAAATAAATAGGCTGTTTTAAGATTACACCTTCTTTTTCTGAATTACCGAATGTCAATTTTAAAAGTCCGCTTCTTCTTTTGGTTGATGTAGGAAAACCGAGATACGGTAGATAAAAAACCGGCACTTCTCCGGCATAAATCACAGGATTGTAAAGGTCAATCCATTCATCATTCTCATCAAAAACTCCGGTTGAAAACGAAATAGTCCAATCAGGAGACGATGGATTGCAAGTAGAGGTTGAAGCTTTTTTTATTGTATATATTGATTTTTCTTTTTTTGCCTCTTTTGAACTTATCCAAAGCATATCTTTTTTATTCATATAAAAAAACTTATCTAAGACAGAGTAGTTGTTTTTTAAATCAATAAAAACATAATCAGTCATGGCATAGTCATTGTTGTCTTGAAATAAAGAGATATTTCCATAAATCTCTATACACTCGCTATTTCTGTCTATGACTATATTATCAGCTCTTATTGTAGTGTTGTTTTGCATGAGTCTAATATCTCCCCATGCATTTGTTTTATTGGCATCGCTTTCTAAGTTATTGGCATATACTTCAATCTTAGAAGCGGTCAAAAAAGAGCTAAAAACAAAAAAAAATATTAAAAAAAGTTTAGACATCAACTACTATTGTTTTTGCTATCTTATCGTGCCAAGTTTGCTTTTCGTCATTAAAAAATGCCCAAAAAAATCCAAAATAAAATAGCATTTCACTAAGAATTCTAATAATTGATCTTGTTAAAGCAGGGATAAATTCCGGTTTTGCCAAACTATCACAAGAGATAATGACGGTTTTTGTAATAATTTTCCCGATAGTTGCGCCGTACATATAAGTAAAAAAAGCGTGATAGATAATTTTAAGAGTAATTACGGCAAAAAAAAGCGAATTTACCGTCTCAATAATAACCAAAATATCCTCTTCGTCGGAAAACTTGCCCCAAAAAGAGGCAAATATTATCAAAGATATCAAAATCTCGTCAATTACATAAGCTTTTATTCTTTTTGAATTGTTCGCAATTTTGATATTTTCTCTTAATAAATCACTCTCTAGTTTTTTATCCATTGTTATTTTTCCAATGCTTGATATGCTATATCACCTCTATATTGCATTCCGTCAAAGCGGACATTTTTTAGAAGCTCATAAGCATTTTTTCTAGCCTCTTTTATATCGCTTCCTAGCCCAACACTTACAAGAACTCTCCCGCCGTTCGCATATAATCCGTCATCTTTTTTTGTAACACCGGCATAAGAGATATGCGCATTTTCGCTATCTTTTTGAGATACGGTTATAAGTGCGGGTGCGCTTGATTTGTAAGGATAATCTTTGCTTGCGGCAACTACGCCTATTGCGACTTTGTTTTTGAATTTTATCGATAGTTTGTCTAGTTGTTTTTTGCTAGCTTTATCAAAAAGGTCAAAAACTGAAGAATCTATAAGTGCCATTATCTCTTCACATTCTGGGTCGCCAAAGCGGACATTGTATTCAAGAATATAAGGAATATTTTTTACAACCATTACTCCCGCGAAAAGAACGCCTTCAAAAGGATTGCCGTCTTTTTTCATGCCGTCAACTGTCGGCTTTATGAGGTCTTGGCTGATTTTTTGCATAAGTTCATCGGTTGCAAGCGGAGTAGGACAATAAGCTCCCATTCCGCCGGTGTTTGGTCCTTTGTCGTTATCAAGAAGTCTTTTGTGGTCTTGTGCGGCAGGTAAAAGTATGTAATTTTCACCGTCGCATATAGCAAAAACAGAGAGTTCAAAACCGTCAAGATACTCTTCTACTACGACCTTTTTTCCCGCATCACCAAAAGATTCGCCGCTTAGCATATTTTTTGCGGCTTCTTTTGCCTCTTCTTTTGTTTGAGCGATTATCACGCCTTTTCCAGCACATAAACCATCTGCTTTTACGACTATCGGAGCACTCATTGTGTCTATAAAGTCAGATACTTTTTTTAAGTCGTCGGTTTCAATAAATTTTGCAGTCGGTATGTTGTGTTTTTTTAGAAAATTCTTCATAAATACTTTTGAGCCTTCAAGTTGAGCGGCATTTTTGCTAGGTCCAAAAATATTTAGATTTTTTGATTTGAATATGTCAACAACTCCATTTGTAAGCGGGTCTTCAGGACCTACTATCGTAAGCTCTATGGCGTTTTGTTTGGCAAAGTCGGCAAGAAGGTTGTAGTCTTTTATGTCTATATTTTTTCCAAAATTTTCAGTTGCTCCGTTTCCGGGTGCAAAAAATATATTTTTTACTTTTAGGTCGTTTTTTAGAGCTCTTGCAATCGAATATTCTCTGCCGCCGCTCCCGATAATCAGTACATTCATTATAAGCCTTTAAAATTTTAAATAGCAGAAAAAATTTGAGTGAATAATACCGAGCGGGCGTTCTCATTAGTGATTTTGATCTTAAACCACTTTAGTAAAAGGATTTGCTATCTCTTTAGGCGGCAACTTCTCGCGTTAGACGCTCAGGCGAAATCACTGACACACCAAGATATGTATTATCCCTTGATTTTTATATTTTTGAAGAAACAAAATGTTACGGATAGCGTCTCCGCTCAGCTAGCAGATTATAGCTACTTATAGATTAATCTTGCAACTCTTTTGATAGCTCCAATGCGCTTTTGATGGTGGCTTCTTGCGGTAAAAAAACCTCTATATCTTTTGGCATTGCTTTTTTTGTTGTTTTGCCTATGCAGACTGCTTTTAGGCTCTCATTCCATTTATAAAATTTAAAAAAACAGTCTGCTATTTTTGGAGATGTAAAAATAATAACCGAATTTTTTTCTATAGCATCACTAGATGTTTTTTGGCACTCGGTTTTATACACTATTGCCGAATCGATAAAAATGCCTGATTTTTTTAAAATAGCAGTCAAATCAGTTGCAACCTCTTTTGCTCTGCAATGCAGATATTTGCCAAAAGGGTATTTTTTTATAATTTCTTTTGCAAACTCTTCGCCATATCCCGTATTTGATTGATAATAGACGCTTGCGCCAAGCGATTTTACAAAATCAGTCGTCGCTTCTCCGATTGTAAAAATATGCTTTTGTCTCCAAGGCAATTCCAAGCCTTCCATGGCTTGAACAGCTTTTTTTGAGGTAAAAATCAAGCTATTGTATTTTGATAAATCAATATTAGGACGAAGAAAAACAGTATCCAAACGAGGAATATTTACAACCCCGTCTATTTTTTTATCGCTTAAAAGATAAATCATAT
>JAUPLZ010000160.1 GCA_030836705.1 Campylobacterota bacterium | reverse complement strand
CTTCCGATCTCTATGATGAGTATTTCGCATCTGATTATAGAATGAGCGCATTTGATTCTTATATGCTGGGCGTGCCGCTTATCTATAAATTTTCAATAGAAGGTTTTGATGACATTAAACTAACCGCCAGCGTTGATTACTACTGGACTAGCAACAACGACTATGTCAAAAATTGGTATAACGAGGATAATATAAAAGCTGTTTCGACAACGATTATGTTTGACTATCAGTTTTGATGTTTGATTTTTTGTTTGAAAAAGCGTTAAAAGCCAGTGTTATGTCAACGGAGCTTTTTATAAAAGCAAAAGCCTCCAAAAATACGCTTCTTGAGGCATTTAAAATAGCAAAAGATATAGAAGAAAAATTTTCAGCCTATAAAAATAATTCGGCTATAGACGAAATCAACAAAAACGCAGGCATTGCGCCCGTAGCTTGCGATGATGAAGTGCTTGCGCTTATAAAAGAGTCGTTAAAGATAGCAAAAGCAACCGACGGCAAGTTTGACCCAACAATAGGCACGCTATCGCAAGGATTATATGGATTTGGCACAAAAAACCCAAAAATCCCTTCTCAAAAAGAGATTTCTCTAGCCAAGGAGCTTGTGAATTTTAAAGAGGTGGAGATTTTAGGCAATTTGGTTTTTTTAAGAAAAAAAGGCATGAAAATAGATTTAGGCGGAATAGGCAAAGGCTATGCGGCAGAAAAAATCATAAATTTTTTTATAGATAAAAAAGCCTCATTTGCACTCGCAAGCGTCGGAGGTGAAATATGCTGCTACGGAAAAGAGTATAAAATAGGAATAAAAAACCCTTTTGAAGAAGGAAATATAGCCACAATCACGACTACTAAAAATCCGACCACCATAACAACCAGCGGAGATTATGAAAGATATATAAACTCAAAAAAAACTCATCATATTCTTGATTCAAAAAACGGTATTTCAAATAATTTTTATTCAAGCATAACTTTGATAAAAGATGGTTTTTTCGGTAGCGAGCTTGATGCTTTTGCTACTGCGATTTTTAATACAAAGCCGCAAGAGCTAGAAAAAATATCAAAAGAGCAAGAGATGACAATAATAGCAATAACGCCAAATAAAGAGATTTTGTTTTTAAACAAAGAAAAAAATTTCTATAAAAAAATAGATTTTGAGCAGATTTGATGAAGCTATATTTTTTTATATTTAATCTTTTGGTTTTGACTCTTTTTTCCAATGAAATTTTTGACCAAAACTTCCCAAACGGCGGCTTTTTAAAGGGCGCTTATGACACAAAAGCCATATCGCCGACACCGTACAATACGACAAGAACCTCCAAATATAAAACAGATATAAAAAACCCTAAAACAGAATGGGTTTTTAGCACAAATGGGTACGAGATTTTAACCGCGCCTGCGATTGACAGAAACGGCGTTATCTATTTTGGCGCAAATGACAAAAACCTATATGCACTTAATAGCAACGGGGGCTTAAGATGGAAGTTCAAAACCAAAGGCGCCATACTCTCATCCCCGATAATCAGAGATGACGAGATAGTTATCTTCGGCTCAAAAGACGGCAATTTGTATGCTTTGGATAAAAATGGCTCCTTAAAATGGAAGTATGATACAAGCAATGCCATAAGCGCAACGCCCGCGCTTGATGATGCTGGGAATGTCTATTTTGGAACACATAACGGATTTTTTTATGCCTTGGATAGAGGCGGTAAATTACGATGGAAGTTAAACCTAAAAGCACCGATAAAATCCGGCTGTTCGATAGATAGCCTTGGCACTATTTATACAGGAAGCGAAAAAGGGGTACTTTTTGCAATTACAAAAGACGGCAAGGTTGCTTGGAGTTTTAAAACCGGTGTAAGTATAAAAAGCTCGCCCGTCGTAGACAGCAACAATACTATTTTTATCACCTCTTCCGACTGGCATCTTTACGCTCTTGATACAAAAGGTGCTCTTAAATGGAAATACAAAACTTTTTGGTTTGTAACTGCAACTCCTGCTTTGAGCTTTGACAGTAGTTTGTATTTCGGTTCTTGGGATTGGGCTATGCATGCTATTTCTTCTACGGACGGCGACCTAAAGTGGTCTAATCGCCTCAAGCCGTATTCCGCTTCATATATTGCCGCTAGCGCATTGGTCGATGCAAATCATACTGTTTTTGTCGGCGCAAGAAGCAGCGGATATGTTTATGCTTTTGATAAAAACGGAAATGAGATATGGAAAATCAAACTAAACGGCGATATGCTAAGCGCACCGACGCTTAATCGTGATGGAGGGCTTTTGGTGCCTACCGATGAAGGCTATATTTATTTGATAAAGTAGCAAATGCAAGCGCGAAAGCAGAAAATCGGCTAAATTATTTTAAAAAGCAAGCTGACGCAATTTATTGTAAAAACAATACAGGATTGATTGATAAAAAAAGTCAAAAATATTTAAATTTAAATACGCAAAAGTAAGATGCAACCAAGATTTAAGTAAAATAAGAAATTATGAAATGAGAAACAGGAACAAAAGATGAAACAAAGATGGATACTCAATATTCTCGACTTTGGCAAGATAAAAGAAGCTCGTGTAGAAATAGCTCCTTTTGTGCTCTTTG
>JAUPLZ010000159.1 GCA_030836705.1 Campylobacterota bacterium | reverse complement strand
TATTTCATCAATTATCCTTGATTAGTTTTTTGCTACTCATTAATTTTGTAAAATCAGTAAAATCAGTGATAACTTCATCGGTAAATCTCACATACATCTTTCCGCAAGGGTAGTCAAAATTTTTTTCTACAACCTCATTTTTCATTAGCTTCACCACTATTTCAGGCAAATTTATTCCAACCCCAGTCGCAAAATAGACCCAAGCCGGAAACCTTGGATTGATTTCTATTAAATAAATATCATCATTATTTACAATACACTCAAGCTCAAAAGGACCTTTCCATTTTGTGTGTGCCGTAAAGTCCTTGGCTATTTTAATAAGTTGTTCATTTTTTATAGTTATTCCTGTCCATATTTTTCCTATGTCGGTTGTTGTTAGTTTTTTTATAGCAACAGCCCCTTTTAGCTCGCCGTTTTCATCTGAAACGCCGACTAAGTTAAGCTCTTGACCGCTAACTACCTCTTGAATCAATATAGGAAACCCCCACTCGTTAGATATTTTATAAAAATATTCAACCGCACTGTCAAAATTATAAGCCTTATACGCCTTGTAATAATTGCCTTTTACCATGATTGGATATTCAACATCTTTTGCAACCCTCTTTAAATCTTCCACAGAAGAGACTTCATAGGTTTTTGGATAGATAATATTAAGCTCTTTTGACAATTTATCAAGCTTATTTTTGTTTCTAAGTTCAAAATTCTTTAGGCTTGGCAGATATAGTTTAATTCCAAGCGCTTCTATTTCGTCTTGATACTTAATATACAAAGGAAGCTCGGCATCAAGATTTGGAATTATTGCTGATATATTTTCATCTTCTTTTATCTCTATTAATCTAGCTTTAAGCTCATCAATTCCCAAAGAAGGATATGGCATAAGATATGTTTTTTTTATAATTCCCAAATAATTCCCTGGCTCATTTGGATCATAGCTAAGACCAACAAGCTCATAATTATCTTTTAAACTTTTTGCTATTGGAATCCCAGGCGCTGGATTGTCGGTGGCATTTAAACCACTAATTGCTATTTTAAAACTCATACTAATCTATACACCTTTAACTTTGCCAAAAAATCACTTACATCTATAAAAACTTCTTTTTTGTCAGCCTGATATTTTTCTGTAATATTTTCGACAATCTGCTCTTTTGTTTTTCCGTCTTTTAAAAAAGAGATTATCTCTCTTGCGACATCGTTAACCTGATATGAATTTCCCATAGCCGGATGAAATGCCATATTGTTTTCATCGACAATTAATTGATTTAATTGCATCACCTTTCCTTTTGTGAATTATCTTATTTTATTATTTTATATTTTAAAAGGACCGCTCGCTATTTTAAGCGAGTGGGAAATGAGGACTAGGCGTAAACACTTATTAAATAATCATCATTTGATGATGTTTCTTGTATTTCGGTCTCGTTTAATATGTCAATAAAAGTCTTACTAAGCTCTTCTTGTGACATTGATTTTGTGTCTATTTGAGAGAGTTTCTCTTTCATTGCCATTTTGTCATCAGTTGGCATGGTTGACATCTTCTCTCTTATCATTGAGCGATCTTCTGGGGAGAGATTTTGCATAATATCACGCATTTGTGAATTTCCATTGCCGCCTGCTTGCCCATATTGTTGGGTGCCGTTGTTTTGACAACCTGATTGTATCCCGTTCATCATGATAAATCCTTTATTAAAATTTGCACAATACAACTATAAGCAAAAAAAGTGAAACGAATGTGAAATATAATTTAGATTAATAAAAAAGTATGAATATGAAGAAAACTACTCTTGCTTGACATTTCAAGCAAGAGTAAAAAAATTTAACGACTTCTTTTTGTAATAATTTCAGCAGAAACATTGCTTGGAACTTCGGCATAACCATTAAATTCCATTGAATATGTTGCTCTGCCTTGCGACATAGATCTTAAATCAGTTGAATATCCAAACATCTCAGCAAGAGGAACCAGTGCAGTTATAACCTTAACACCTCTTGCATCTTCCATGGATTGGATTTGACCTCTTCTTCTATTTAAGTCACCGATAATATCACCCATATAATCCTCAGGTGTTTCAGCTTCAACTTTCATTATCGGCTCAAGTATATAAGCGCCGGCTTTTCTGCAAGCCTCTTTAAAACACATAGAAGCAGCAAGTTTAAAAGCCATTTCAGATGAGTCAACATCATGGTATGAACCGTCATAAAGTGCAACTTTTATGTCAACAACAGGGTATCCAGCCAAAACACCGTTATTTAGAGACTCTATGATACCCTTCTCAACAGCAGGAATATATTCTCTTGGAACTGTACCGCCTTTAATTTCGTCTTTAAATTCAAACGGCTTTCCTGTTTCTTGTGGCTCAACCCTTAAGAATACATGTCCGTATTGACCTTTACCGCCAGATTGTTTTGCATACTTATACTCTTGATTAACAGATTTTCTGATTGACTCTCTGTATGCAACTTGCGGCTGTCCGACTTCTGCTTCTACTTTAAACTCTCTCTTCATACGGTCAACAATAATTTCAAGGTGCAGCTCGCCCATACCTTGGATAATTGTTTGTCCAGACTCTTCATCAGAAGAAACTCTAAAAGATGGATCTTCTTCGGCAAGCTTTTTAAGAGCAATACCCATTTTTTCTTGATCTGCTTTTGTTTTTGGTTCAACTGCAACAGAGATAACTGGCTCTGGAAAAGTCATTCTTTCTAGAATTACCGGCTTCGCAGGATCACAAAGAGTATCGCCTGTTAGCGTATCTTTAAGACCAACAACTGCGCCGATATCTCCAGCATATAGCTCTTTTATCTCTTCTCTTTTGTTTGCGTGCATCTTAAGAAGTCTGCCAACTCTCTCTTTCTTTTCTTTTGTAGAGTTATATGCATAACTTCCAGCTTCTAAATGTCCGGAGTAAACACGAATAAATGCCAACTGCCCAACAAACGGGTCAGTCATTATTTTAAACGCAAGCGCTGAAAAAGGATGATCATCGCTTGAAGGAACCGATACCTCTTCTTCTGTCTCAGGATCAATACCTTTAATATCAGCAACTTCAGTTGGAGCAGGAAGATAATCAACAACCGCATCAAGCATTGTTTGAACGCCTTTGTTTTTAAAAGACGAACCAAGAATCATAGGTATAAGCTGCATTGCATGCGTACCTTTTTTGATAGCTGCCTTGATTTCACTTTCTGTTATCTCTTCGCCCTCAAGAAATTTCATAGCAATTTCATCATTAACATCAGAAAGAGATTCAAGCATTCTCTCTCTATATTCTTTAGCCTGCTCTAGCAAATCAGCCGGAATTTCTTCTACTGTGTATGCCGCACCCATAGTTTCATCTTTCCAAACAATTGCTTTCATTTGTACAAGATCAACAACACCTTTAAGATTCTCTTCGCTACCTATTGGAATTTGAATAGGGCATGCGTTTGCTTTTAGTCTCTCTCTTACTTGTTTTTCAACATTAAAAAAGTTAGCGCCTATTCTATCCATTTTGTTTACATAAACAATTCTTGGTACGCCATACTTATCTGCTTGTCTCCAAACAGTTTCTGTTTGTGGCTGAACTCCACCAACTGCACAAAATACAACAACTGCGCCATCAAGTACACGCATAGATCTTTCAACCTCGATTGTAAAGTCTACGTGTCCTGGAGTGTCTATAATATTTATTTGCGTCTCTCCCCATTTACAAGTAGTAGCTGCGGAAGTAATTGTTATTCCTCTCTCTTTTTCTTGCTCCATCCAATCCATAGTTGCAGCGCCATCATGAACCTCGCCTATTTTATGGCTCACTCCGGTATAAAACAAAATTCTCTCTGTAGTTGTTGTTTTTCCGGCATCAATGTGAGCTGCGATACCAATATTTCTTATGCGACTTAAAGGTGTTTTTCTAGCCATGTAAAATTCCTTGATTGAGTTTTATTTTGAATAAATTTGAGGTAAAAATTAGTAAAAATTTGTCGAACAAAAATAAAAGATGAGTGCAATCAAAACTATTTTGAATTGCATCATCTTTCATAATTTTATTACCAGCGATAGTGAGCAAACGCTTTGTTTGCTTCTGCCATTTTGTAAGTGTCTTCTTTTTTCTTAAATGCAGCACCTTTTTCAGAAGCAGCATCCATTATCTCTCCTGCAAGTTTATCTTGCATTGTTCTTTCGTTTCTTTTTTTAGCAGCAGTTATAATCCATCTAATGCCAAGCGCTTGTTGTCTAGCAGGTCTTACTTCAACAGGAACCTGATAAGTTGAACCTCCGACGCGTCTGCTTTTAACTTCCATTACGGGCTTAATATTTTCCATTGCTTTGTTGAATACATCAATGCCTTGCTCGCCGCTTTTTCTTTCTACTGTCGCAAGTGCATTGTAAATAATAGCCTGAGCAACACTTTTTTTACCATCGTACATAATACTATTAATAAATTTAGTTACTACTTCACTTCCAAAAATCGGATCAGGCATTACTTCGCGAACTATCGCTCTTCTTCTTCTCATTATCTATTTCCTTAGTTTATTTTTTAGCAGCTTTTGGTCTTTTAGCGCCGTATTTACTTCTACTAACCGTTCTTTTTGCAACACCTGCAGTATCAAGAGCACCACGAATAATATGATACTTAACACCCGGTAAGTCTTTTACCCTTCCTCCACGCACTAGCACTATAGAGTGCTCTTGTAGATTGTGACCCTCGCCCATAATATAACTAATAACCTCAAAACCGCTAGTAAGTCTTACTTTTGCAACTTTTCTAAGTGCAGAGTTAGGTTTTTTTGGTGTAGTTGTATAAACCCTAGTGCAAACTCCGCGTCTTTGAGGACAGTTTACAAGAGCAGGAGATTTTGACTTATAAGTCACCTTTTTTCGCTCTTTTCGTACCAATTGATTAATTGTTGGCATATTACCCCTTATTAAATTGAAAGAAATTTTCGAATTCTATCCACTATCTTATTAAAAAAAACTTAATTTCAGCAAAATTTAATAATATGCCCCTCTTTAACTAGTCGCTAAGGGGGCATTATCTATTTATGAAATTTTAAATAAGTTTTTATTCTTCTTGTATATTCCAGTACCGACAGGTATTAGTCTTCCTAGAACAACATTCTCTTTTAGATCTTCTAAGTGATCAAACTTGCCTGCAATACTTGCTTCCGTTAGAACTTTTGTAGTCTCCTGGAAAGAAGCAGCAGAGATAATACTATCTGAGCTAATTGCCGCTCTGGTTATACCAAGCAACATAGGCTGCGCAATGGCAGGTTTACCGCTAAGCTTTAAGATTCTTTGATTTTCTTCATAGAACCTTCTCTTGCTTATAAGATCTCCAGAGATAAATTTAGTATCTCCGCTTTCTAAAATTCTAATCTGTCTTAACATCTGCTTTACTATCACTTCAATATGCTTATCGCTTATAGAAACGCCTTGTCTTCTATAAACTTGCTGAACCTCAGATATTACATATTGCTGCAATGCTTTTTCGCCTAATATTCTTAAAATATCATGACTTGAAACAATTCCATCAGTAAGTTTTTCGCCAGAGTGAACAAACTCACCCTCATGAACTAGTATCTGTTTTGTTTTGTCAACTTGGCACTCATTTTGCATTCCATTTTCATTTGTAATAACAATCTTTTTTTTGCCTCTTATTGGCTTACCGAAACTCACCACGCCGTCGATTTCAGCTATAAACGCGCTATCTTTTGGTTTTCTTGCCTCAAAAAGCTCACTAACCCTTGGAAGACCTCCGGTAATATCTCTTGATTTAACAACTGCTTTTGGAGTTCTTGCTAGAGTATGGGCTAGCTCTACTTTATCACCATTTTGAACAAATATCGCTGTTTTAGCATCAAGAGTATAGCTAACAATCTGACCATCTTCCGTAGCAAGAACTATCGACGGCTTAAACTCTGCTGGTATATATTCATTTATAACAAGCCTTGTTTGTCCTGTTAGCTCATCAAATTGCTCCGTAGCAGTTACCTCTGGAATAATATCTTCAAATCTAACAGTACCGGCTGCTTCTGAGAGAATCGGATTAGAATACGGATCCCATTCTGCAATTATTGTCTGTTCATTTGTTGCAGGCTCAGAAATAACAGTGTCATTATTTACTTTTGTATTATCTCCGGCTTTTATTATTGAACCTCTAACAATATAATGTCTTATGGCTTCTCTTCCTTCTTCGTCAGCAACAACAGCAAACAAGCCTTTGAATTCAACTTTATCGCCTACTCTAATCTCATGCACTCTCTCAAGGTAGTCACCTTTTAAGAAATAATACTTAATAGTACCCTTCGCGTTTGATATTATTTTAATAGGTACCGGCTCGCCATCATTAACTCTAAGTTCTGCACCGTACGAGATACGATTTGGAACATTATAGCCATCTTTTATGAGCTCAACTATACTTTCGTCTTTTTTTACTTTATCACCATTATTATACGGAAGATATAGCTTGCTCTCTATCTTACCGCTTATTCCGGCAAGTTCGTTTGCTTTTGCAATTTCTGATTTTCTAAGAATATATCTCGCTGTTTCTTTTTCTCCAGCAATAGAAATAATAATCTCATCATGAACTGTCTCTGCCGTAAATTTTCCATCAAAAGGTGCTTTAATTTTTGGCTCAACCAATAAAACAGCTGCATTTCTTCTATTTGCTACAACATTTACGCCTTTTGGGTTTTTAAATACTTTTAGATTGTAATATCTAATAAAACCTTCTTTTGTAGCAATAATCTGTCTCTCTTCTTGTGTTCTACTTGCAGTACCGCCGACATGGAATGTTCTAAGCGTAAGCTGCGTTCCAGGCTCACCGATAGATTGTGCAGCTATAATACCGACAGCCTCTCCCGGTTTAACTATTGAACCTTCACCAAGGTTAAGACCATAACATTTTGCGCACAAGCCGTTTAACGCCTTGCAAGTCAACGGAGTTCTTATTTTTACTGATTTAATTGTAGCTTCAGTAATTTTACTTGCTTTCTCTTCGTCGATTAATGTTCCTTCGCTAAATAGCACTTCATTCGTAAGAGGATCTATAACATCTTCGGCAAGTATACGACCCAAAACCCTATCTTCAAGCGTCTCAATAAGCTCACCACCAACCGTAATGCTTGAAATCTCCATCCCTTCATGCGTACCACAATCATCGATAGTTATTCTTACATTTTGAGCGATATCAATCAGTTTTCTAGTCAAATATCCGGCATTTGCTGTCTTAAGAGCTGTATCGGCAAGACCTTTTCTAGCTCCATGAGTAGAAATAAAACACTCAAGAACATTCAAGCCTTCTTTGAAGTTTGAAATAATAGGGGTTTCAATAATAGAACCGTCAGGTTTTGCCATAAGACCCCTCATACCAGCAAGCTGTCTAATCTGAGCAGCCGAACCTCTAGCTCCAGAGTCTGCCATCATGTGAATCGGGTTAAAACCACCCTGATCGTTTTGTATAAGAGACATCATGCTTTCAGCAACTTTATTATTTGTATCCGTCCACACATCTATGATTTTGTTATATCTCTCTTGCTCTGTCAAAAGACCAGTTGAGTATTGCTTTTGTATTTCTATAATTTTATTTTTAGCAGCCGATATCATCTTGCCTTTTTCAGCAGGTATTATGATATCGCTTGCAGAAATTGATATGCCAGAACTTGTTGAGTATTTGAATCCTAAATTTTTAAGATTATCCAAAAACTCCGCAGTATCATGAACACCACCATGCTTATAGATATAATCAATCATCTCTCCTATTTTACTCTTCTTAAGAACACGATTCCATAGGGCATTAGGAACATAATCAGGCACAATTGACTTAACAAGTGTTCTTCCAGCAGTTGTTGTTACAATATGATTATCTATCAAAACTCTAATTTTTGCATGAACATCTACAATTCCCAAATCTAAAGCAATTAACACTTCATCAATAGTTGCAAAAAGCTTGTTTTGACCTCTTACGCCGTCTTTCTCAAGCGATATATAATAAATACCAAGAACCATATCTTGAGAAGGTGTTGTAACTGCCTTGCCAGATGCCGGAAGAAGTATATTCATACTAGAAAGCATCAATATCTTACACTCAGCAATAGCCTCTTGACTAAGCGGAATATGCACAGCCATCTGATCCCCGTCAAAGTCAGCATTAAATGCAGAACACACAAGAGGATGAAGCTGGATAGCTTTACCGTCTATAAGCCTTGGATGAAATGCTTGAATAGAAAGTTTATGCAGAGTCGGGGCACGATTAAGCATAATAGGATAACCATTTACAACCTCGGCAAGACACTCCCAAACCTCATTTGTTCTCTCTTCAATAAGTCTCTTTGCTGCTTTTAGAGTTGTTGCATAACCTTTTTCTTCTAATTTCGCCATAAGATGAGGCTGAAAAAGCTCTAGCGCCATGGTCTTTGGAAGTCCGCACTCATCCATTTTAAGATCTGGACCAACAACAATTACAGAACGACCTGAAAAGTCAACCCTTTTTCCAAGAAGATTTTGTCTAAAACGACCCTGCTTCCCTTTAATAATCTCAGAAAGAGATTTAAGAGGTCTTTTGTTTGCGCCTTTAACCGCATTTGCACGACGACCGTTATCAAAAAGCGCATCTACCGCCTCTTGTAACATTCTTTTTTCATTCCTAATAATAATCTGCGGTGCATCAAGCTCAAGAAGTCTTTTTAAACGAGAATTTCTATTTATAACTCTTCTATAAAGGTCGTTCAAGTCAGAAACAGCAAATTTACCGCCATCAAGCGCTACTAATGGTCTAATATCAGGCGGCAGAACCGGAAGAACTTGCATTATCATCCACTCTGGTCTATTTGTAGAGTTTAAAAAAGCCTCTACAATTTTTAGTTTTTTAACAAGAGTCTTTAATTTTGCTTCACTTTTTGTTTCGGTAATTTCTTGCTTTGTCGTATAAAACATCTCCGCAAGATCCAAATCAGCCAAAAGCTCTCTTATTATGCCACCGCCCATATCTGCTTTAAAACCGGTATGCGCAAATCTCTCTTCAAGAATAAGATATTGCTCTTCATTAAGAACATCATATTTTTGAACTTTTATCTTGCCCTCATTATCATAAAATGCTTCGCCTGGATGACTTACAATATATGCTTCATAATAAAGTACTCTTTCTAGATCTTTCATTTTTACGCCAAGAAGAGTACCTATTCTACTAGGAAGGGAGTTAACATACCAAATATGAGCAACAGGAGCAGCAAGCTCGATATGACCCATTCTAGATCTTCTTACCTTGCTTGAAGTAACTTCAACTCCACATTTTTCACATACAATGCCTTTGTATCGCATTTTTTTGTATTTTCCGCATCCGCACTCATAATCCCTAACAGGTCCGAAAATTTTTGCACAAAAAAGCCCATCTCTCTCAGGTTTTAGTGTACGATAATTTATAGTCTCCGGTTTTTTAACCTCGCCATAACTCCACGAAAGTATCTTTTCCGGTGAAGCAATCATTATTTGTAAAGCGTCAAAATCCTTAGGCTTATGCTCTTCAGTAATCTCAATTTTTTCTAAATTTGCAATTTTACTCATCGTTTTTTTCCTTGAACACTTCTATATCAAGTCCAAGAGCCTGAAGTTCCTTTGTTAATACAAAGAATATTTCCGGTACTCCTGATTCTGGTAGATTTTCGCCCTTTGTTATGGCTCTATATGTTTTTACACGCCCTTCTGTATCATCAGATTTTACGGTTAACATCTCTTTTAGTGTATGAGCAGCCCCATACGCTTCAAGCGCCCAAACCTCCATCTCACCAAATCTTTGTCCACCAAATAGTGCTTTACCTCCGACTGGTTGTTGAGTTACAAGAGAATATGGTCCAGTTCCTCTTGCGTGAACTTTTTCATCAACCAAATGGTGAAGTTTTAGAATATACATAAAACCAACATTTACTCTCTCTTTAAACTTATCGCCGGTTCTTCCATCATAAAGCTCCGTCTTGCCGTCCATATCTATTTTTGCAAGCTCAAATAGCTTCTTGAACTCTTTTGCATTTACGCCTTCAAATACCGGAGTGGCGAACTTTACACCCTTTCTCCAATCTTGAGCATATTTTATTATCTCTTCATCGCTAGCCGAGTCAACAAGGTTTTCATCGCCCATTAATTTTGTAACTTTGGCAATTTCTGACATTTTCTTTCTAAGCTTGGAAACAAAATCAACCTTATGCTTTTCAAAGATTTCTTCTATTTGATTGCCTAGATTTTTACCTGCAAGCCCTAAATGTACTTCAAGTATCTGACCAATATTCATACGACTTGGAACACCCAATGGATTTAAACAGATATCAACCGGCGTGCCATCAGGAAGAAATGGCATGTCCATTTGCGGTACGATTGTAGAAACAATACCTTTGTTTCCATGTCTACCAGCCATTTTATCACCAACTTTTAGCTTTCGCTTTGTCGCTATATAAACTTTTACAAGTTTAACAACGCCGCTTGGCAAGATATCATCTTTTTCCAATACGGTTAGCTTCTCTTCTATATCAACTCTTAATTGCTCTTTTTGGTCTCTAAAGTGATTTTTGATTTTTTCAAACTCTTTTTGAACATCTTTGCTAAAGTTTTTTACCACTCCGTTAAGCGCAAATCTGTTTATGTTTTCAAGGTCTTTTTTATCGATTTTGGTATCTTTTTTGTAAAGTTTACCATTAATTTCAGTCTCAACTTTTAACTCTTGCTTTGAAATAAAACCGATGATTTTAAGCATCTCTTCTCTGTCAACCATCATAAGCTTATCATGATGAGCTGACTCTATCTCTGCTTTTTCTTCTTCAAATTTTATTCTAGCTCTTTCGTCTTTTTCATAACCTTTTTTTGTAAATATTTTTACATCAATTACAGTACCTTCCATACTTGGAGGACAGTACATAGATTTATTTACAACATGTCCGGCCTTTTCGCCGAATATTGCACGCAAAAGTCTCTCTTCTGGCGTTGGTTTAACTTCGCCTTTTGGAGTTACTTTTCCTACTATAATCATTCCGGCTTTAACATATGTTCCAACCTTAATTATTCCGCTTTCATCAAGGTGTGCTATATCTTCTTCTTTGACATTAGGCAAGTCTCTTGTAATCTCTTCAACGCCGTGCTTAAGCTCTCTTGCCTCTATCTCTTTTTCATAGATATGAACCGATGTAAAAACATCATCTCTTAGAATTCTTTCACTTACAACAATAGCGTCTTCAAAGTTATATCCATGCCAAGGCATAAACGCAACACAAATATTTTTTCCAAGCGCAAGCTCGCCTTGATCCATATTCGGACCATCTGCTATTATCATACCCTCATGAACTATTGTTCCTTGTTTTACAATCGGTCTTTGGCTAAAAGCAGTGTTTTGGTTTGTTCTTAAGTATTTATCAAGCGGATAGTGGTCTATATAAATTCCATCTTTATCTTCGCCTAAAACATATATATTTTTTGCATCAACTTTTTCAACAACACCAGCTCTTTTTGCCTTAATACTTTGCCATGCATCTCTTGCCACAATAGATTCCATGCCTGTTCCAACCATCGGCGCTTCACTCCAAATAAGAGGAACGCCTTGTCTTTGCATGTTTGAACCCATTAGCGCACGGTTTGCGTCGTTATGCTCTAAAAACGGAATAAGCCCAGCAGCAACACCGATTAGCATCTTTGGAGAAAGATCAATAAGATTTATTTTATTTCTATCCATTAATTCAATTTCGCCATCAATCCTTGCCTCTACCAACTCTTCAGAAATTCTTCCATTTTCATCAAGTTCTGTATTTAATGGAGTTATTGCTAAGCCTTCTTCTTGCGTCGCAGTCAAATATACAATTTCATCTTTAACTACGCCATCAACTACCTTCTTAAAAGGTGCTTCTATAAACCCAAGAGCATTAACTCTAGCATAGGTAGAAAGAGTGTTAATCAAACCGATATTTTGCCCTTCTGGAGTTTCAATAGGACAAATTCTTCCGTAATGAGACGGATGGACATCTCTAACCTCAAATCCTGCTCTCTCTTTTACAAGACCGCCCTCTCCAAGAGATGATAATCTTCTTTTGTGGGTAACTTCTGAAAGAGGATTTGTTTGATCCATAAATTGCGAAAGCTGACCAGTAGCAAAAAAATCAATGATAGTGCTTGTAATCATTTTTGAATTAATAAGATCATGCGGCATAACTTCATCAAGAGAAGAGATGGTTGTTAGCTTATCTTTTATAGCCTTTTGCATTCTTACAAGACCCATATGAAGCTCGTTTGCAAGAAGCTCGCCTATGGCTCTTATTCTTTTATTCCCCAAATGGTCTCTATCATCTATGTGACCTTGACCGTTCTTAATCTTAATAAGATACTTAACACTTTTAATAATATCTTCTGGGATTAAAGTAGTAACATACTCAGGAACATTAATATCAAGCTTATGATTCATCTTCATACGACCTACTCTTGTTAAGTCATATCTTTCTGGATCAAAGAAAAGCTTTTGGACAAAATCTTTTGCGGCTTCTTTTGTTACCGGCTCACCTGGGCGCATAACTTTGTATATTCTAATTGCCGCAAGATCATTTTCATCGTCTATTCCCTCTGTTTGCTTAAGTAATTTTAAAGACTCTTGATCTAAAGCAAAGGCATTGATTATCGACTTGTCAACTCCAACCGCCAAGTCATTTGCAATCATTATTTCACTATGACCAAGCTCGATAATTTTCTTTAATTTATTTTCATCAAGCTGAGTTAAAGTCTCATACAAAACCTCGCCAGTTTCATTATTTATAATAGGTTCGGCAAGATATCTTTCAAAAAGAGTTTCAACAGGGTATTCGATAAGATTCAGCCCTTCTTCTTTTAAAGATTGAGCTTTTTTAGCCGTTAATCTCTTTCCGGCTGCCAAGATAAGATTCCCGTCTTTATCTTTTAGATCATACTCTAAACGACCAGAAAATTCTCTAGGATCAAACTTAACTAAAAATTTATTATTTTCAATTTTAATATTCAAAGTAGGGTAAAACATTTTTATGATGTTTTGCTTGCTATATCCCATTGCTCTAAAAAGAATTGTTACAGGTATTTTTCTTCTTTTATTAATTCTTACATAGAGTGTATCTTTTGCATCATACTCAAAATATATCCACGAACCGCGATCCGGAATGATTTGAGAAGTAAAAATAAGTTTATTAGATACAGTGGAGGACTCTTCTGATTTAAATATAACACCTGGACTTCTATAAAGTTGATTTACAACAACTCTTTCGACACCGTTAATGATAAAAGATGTTCTATCTGTCATTAATGGAATTTCTCTAACATAGATAGATTGTTCTTTAATATCTTTTACACCGATTCTTTCATCGGTTTTTTCATTTTTGTCCCATATAATAAGTCGAACTTTTATTTTAAGAGGCACCGAATAAGTAAGCCCTCTTTCCATTGATTCTCTTATAGTATATTTTGGTTTGCCAAACTCATTTCCGACATATTCTAATGTCATTGTATTTTTAGCATCATGAATAGGAAAAACAGCACGGAATACTTTTTCTATACCGCTGTTAGCTCTATCTTCTTTATCGATCATCAAAAAATCATCATAACTATTTTGTTGTAGTTGTAACAAATTAGGTATATTAAGTGCTTGAGGAAATTTTGAAAAATCTACGCGTAAACGATTCCCTGATTTTAAACTATTTAGCATAGGACTAACCTCTTAAGTGATATTGTGTTAGTAAAAAAATTAAAATATTGCAATATTTTATATATGAAGTGAAAAAGGCGGTTGAAAAACCGCCAAAAAAACGAAAAATTATTTAATTTCTACTTTAGCGCCAGCTTCTTCAAGTTTAGCTTTAGCATTAGCAGCATCTTCTTTACTTACGCCAGTTTTAATTTTAGAAGGCGTCTCTTCTGTAGCAGTTTTTGCTTCTTTTAGTCCAAGACCAGTAAGCTCTCTTACTACCTTAATAACATTTATTTTCTTTTCACCAGAATCAACAAGAATTACATCGAACTCAGTTTTTTCTTCAACAGCCGCAGCAGCTTCACCACCACCAGCACCAGCTATAACAGTTGGCTGAGCAGAAACACCAAACTTCTCTTCAAACTCTTTTACAAGTTCATTAAGTTGAACAACAGTTAAATTTCCAATAAATTCTAATACATCTTCTTTTGTAATTGCCATTTTTTTTCCTTTTTCCTTTAAATATTAAGCGGATTGCGCTTCATTCTTTTTTGAAAGATTATCAAGACCTGTAACAAACATTCTAATTGGAGCCGTCCATGTAGACAACAACATTCCAAGAAGCTCTTCGCGTCCAGGAAGCTTAGAAAGTGCAACAATTTCTTCAGCATTTTTAAACGAACCGTCTATATATGCTTGTCTGATAACAAATAATTCCTTATTTTCCGATGCAAATTTAGCAACTATTTTTGCTATTTGAAGTTGATCATTTCCCCAAACCAAAACATTTGTTTCGCTTAGTTCATAACCATCTTTGCCAGCATTTTTTAGTGCTATATTTGCTAATGTATTTTTAACTACTTTTGTGTTGCCGCCAACAACTCTAACTCTATTTCTTAGAGTTTCAAGCTGCTTAACAGTAAGACCTTTGTAGTCACAAATAGCAATCGCTTCCGTCTCTTTAAAGGAAGAGGTTAGAAAATCAATTACTTCGGCTTTTTGCGCCTTAGTCATTCGTGCTCCTTTGACTTCAAGCAGGTTTTACGCATGCGCTACCCACTCTCTTTAGTAGACTTTGTTTAACCTCTTAGTTCCATAAGCTCGTTCGCATCTAATTGAACAGCAGGAGACATAGTCAAACTCAGCACCGCCTTTTTAATGTACTTCCCTTTAGCAGCAGCGGGCTTCATACGATTAAGAGTCTTAATCACAGCTTCTGCGTTTTCTCTAATTGCATCTTTAGAAAAACTTGCCTTGCCGATACCTGCATGGATATTACCTTTCTTGTCAACCTTAAAATTAACTTGACCGCCTTTTACATTTTTAACAGCGGTAGTAACATCCATAGTCACAGTACCAGTTTTAGGGTTAGGCATCAATCCTTTTGGTCCTAGAAC
>JAUPLZ010000158.1 GCA_030836705.1 Campylobacterota bacterium | reverse complement strand
TTATCGAGCTCTTCTTGCGTAAAAATATTTAGAAGCTTTTGGTGGTAAAATTTACTGTTTTGATCGTAAACACTCAACTTAAATTCGTCTTTAATTGAGTTAAATTCAGACTCTAAAACCTCTGTGTCTAGGCAATTGCGATGTAAAAAAAGCGATTTCAAACTTGGCATGTCCGCTATTTTTTTTGGTAAGGTATGCAATCTATTGTCAAATGCCACTAACTCTTCAAGTAGTGCTAAATTTAGTATTTCCTTTGGTAAAACTTGGATTTTATTGTTTTGTATCCATAGGATTTTCAAATTTTTTAACTTACCGATTTCTTTAGGTATTGAAACTAAATTATTATCTGATAGATACAGTTTTGTAAGATTTTGCAATACATTAATCTCTTGAGGAATAAAATTTAAATTTTTAGAGTGTAAATTCAATTCCGTAATAGAAAGTAACTTGTCTATACTACGAGGAAAAATATCTTCAGAGAAGCCTTGCTCATCCGCCCATGAAAGCAATGCCTGTATTTGTTGTGTTTGAGTAGTTGTATGTTTCATCGTATAACTCCTTATTTATAAAAGAAGTTTATACAATTCGCCTGACAGCTTTATGTCTGGTTTATATAGTTAACTCTTTAAAAGCTCATTTTCTAAATTTAACGGCACTATTTTAATTTTACTGCTGTCAAAATACTCGAAGGTTTTACTCTTTATTAAATACTCTGATTGTGGATAATATATTCTCAATTTAATAAGTTTACATTTTTCCTCATCATGGCTTTTTTTACACTCTTGAAAAAAGATATTTTTATAGGCAAAAAGTTGGTAAAAATCACTTTGAGAAAAATCTGTATTTTGCTCAATAACTTTCCATTTCGCATCAGCAACAGCTATAACTTGTGTCTCTTTTTTAATTAAAAAATCTGGTCGTACCGTAAAAAGTTTCTTTACAAAATCATACCCACCGTTTTGCGCCTGAACATCTAGGTGCGGATATTTTTTACAAAGCCACCACTCCACAAAACACTCAAACAGTTTCTCCATAGGGTACAAAATTGCAAAAGCGACTGTGTCACCACTAAAAGAGCTAAAAGATTCTTTTTTTAAAAACACTTTTGCCCAGATCAAGGCATTTTTGTAATGTTCCATTCCTCGACCAATCTTAATGGCTCGAAGATCACTATCAATATTCATAGAGAGATCAACCCAGTTTATATGTTCGTTATATTGACGAATTCTTCGGATGTTATCATAGTTACTTGAGAGTTTTGACAGAAGTTGAAGCGTTGATTTTATAAGTCGGTTTTCTGCTCTGTTTTGATTATAATCATCATACTGTACAAAAAAGCGTTCTTTATGGATACCATTTCTTTTGATTTGCTCGTTTATAAGCAATTTCCCTTTGAGGTAATAAAGATTGTCTTCTTGTTGTATATAGTCAGACTTAATCCCCTTTTTGATGATGATGCCGACTTCATCCAAAAACATAGTGATAAAAATTTCAAAAATATCTAAATTTTTAAGTCTTTCAAAGTTTGCACTATTGATATTTTTATAGTTTGGCAATTTATAAAGTAGATGCAATAGCTTCATAAAGATTTGTTTTGATTTTTCAATCTCTTTTTTTCTTTCTTCTTCTATACTCTTACCTACTGTTTTTGGCAATATCTCAAGAGTAAAACCACTTATAGTTTGGATAGTTCCTATATAGCTTTTGGCTTGGAGATACTTACCATTTCCGCTAAATTGTAAGACATCTTTCCCTTTATCTGTTTTGGCAAAAGATTCTAGCTCTTTATAATGTGTTTGGTCAATTTTTGCACATAAGAACTTATTTGATGGTTCGCTCTCCCACCCAATAAGTCCAAATTCGCTAATGGTTGCTTTATTTTGGCTGTTCATCAGTTTAGCTTAAAGCATCATCATTATAAATTTTTTGAAAGTTCTTAACATCCCAATTATTATCACTCACTTTATAGATTTTTTTACCATTAATTTTACTAATATTTTTGAGATAATCACTATTTGTTTTTTCTTCTTCTTCTTCAATCATCCCATTTTTATTTAAAACCAAATCTATATTTTCCCAATCCTCATAAAAATACTCTGCAAGAAGTGGTATTATCTTATTTTTAAATGCAAATTTCAAATCATCTAAACTTTTAACATCTATCAAATAAGCGTGACCGATAGTGTGATCTCTGTCATAGAGGTACTCTATTCTTGTATTTATCGCTTTAAGAAGAAGTTGTAAATCAACTTCAGTATAAATTTTAGGTATTTTTTCTTTTGTTAAAAATTCAGCTTTTGGAGCCATCTCTTCAAAAACAAATCTTCTTCTGAGTGCCGTGTCAATAGGTGCTATACTTCTGTCTGCAGTGTTCATAGTGCCTATAATATAAAGATTTGAAGGAACTCCAAAATCATCATTACTATAAGGAATTTTTACTTTTATCTCTTCGTCAGCTCCGATTCTTTTGCTAGGCTCTATAAGCGTTATAAGCTCGCCAAAGATTTTAGAGATGTTTCCGCGGTTTATTTCATCTATGATAAAAATATAGTTTCTATCATTGTTTGCATCCGATGAACTTTCTTTTGTTAATAATGCTCTTAACTCTTCTATTTTTACATTACTTTTAATATCATAAATAGTCATTTGCGAAAATTGTTTTTTCAACACTTTCTCATAAGAAAAAGGTTCATTGGGGACTAGTAACCACTCTACATCTCTTGATTGAACATATGTTTTTAAATTGTCGTCTTCTAAGTGTTTATATTCTCCTGTAATTTTTGCTATAGCTCTTAATTTTCTATTGCCATACGAGATTAAAACTATATCACCTATTTTCATTTTATTTTTTAAAGTATTGACTGCAGATGGTGGATAACTATATTTTTCAGTATCATTAAGTTTTTTTGCAACTGCTTCGCGATTTGCACACTCTTGAAAATCTATACCATCACCAAAGCCTAGTAGAATTTTATTATTTTCTATACAATAGTCAAATAAATATTCATCTTCACTATTTTGTGAATCGCCTAAAGATACTTTCCATATATTGACACTTTCAGCGAAATCATAGATAGATGTTTTCTCAGATTTGATAGTTTTTGCTTTTTCGCATAATTTTTTAAAAATCCCAGCTTCTATCTCATACTCGATAGCCTTATCACTTGTTTTAGCCTTTATCACCTCTACAAACTCCTCATACCCGTAGCTTTGATGAAAGGTTACAAACTCGATTTGACCCCTTTGTTCATCTTTGAAATATTCAAAAATACTCGTTAATGCTACTCTATCATCATTTTCTACTGCATCTTTATAAGAAATTTCTTTTTCTCTTTTATCATCTTTTTTTCTAACAATAGTGAATTTTTTTGATAAATCTTCCCTTGAAGCATTTTCAAAAATAATCTCCAAAGCTTTATTGATAGTATTGTAAGTTTTTCCAGTTCCTGGGGGTCCGTATAAAATTTGGTTTAATGGTTGAGTTTGTTTTTTATCTTTTAACACAGTATCTACTTCTATACCAGTTTTTGTTCCATTATTTTTTTCAGTTTGTTCTTCAACATTCCAAATTTCTTTTATATCATCACAATACAAAAACAAAGAAATCAATAGACCTAAATTGTCTTGGTTTTTCAATTTATATTGAGACAACTTTTGTTTAAAATGCTCTTTTAGATTTTGAAAATATTCGGTTTTATTATATATAGTCCTCAAAAGATATTTGCTGACTAGGTATCTATGGTTTTCTGATAATTGCGTAAGGTTATTTTCTGGATTTTTTATAAAAGATATTGCATTATAAATGCTATCTGTTAAATTATCTAATTTACTTTCTTTTTTGTATATAAGTAAATTTTTAGTCCAATCATTTTGTCTAACGCCAGCTTTGGCAACTACTCTTTTATCATCGTATAAATTCCACTCTTTTTTATTGTAGCCGTTTGTATCGAACATGGCTATAATTTTTCCAATTAATAAAATAAACTCTTTATACTGTTGATTATTTTTTAAAAAATCATCAAATTTAAAAGGTTTTATATTTAATCTATCAATTAATTCATCAATATCATTATTAGAAATATTATATTTTTCAAATAAATTAAAAGCATTTTTAAGTTTTTCATAATAAAACTCTTCACTTTCTATTACATCTTTGATTCTATCTATATTATTTGAACAATTCATCCCACACTCTCCCTTAATTTTTTTAAAACTTTCACCATTGCAAGCGTATCGAGCTTGCAGTATTGTAGCAGAGCATTTCTGTATTGCTCTTTTATCGCATCATCCATTTTTGAGAGTCTTGCAAATGTCTGCATCGCTTCGCCGCCGTTGTGTA
>JAUPLZ010000157.1 GCA_030836705.1 Campylobacterota bacterium | reverse complement strand
GATATCTACAAATACTATTTTTGCGCCTCTTAGCACAAAGGCGTTTGCGGTGCTAACAAAGGTAAACGAAGGCATTATTACCTCATCACCCTCTTTTATATCAAGAAGTATGGCAGCCATTTCCAAAGCATGTGTACAACTTGTGGTCAAAAAAGCTTTTTTGCCAAGTTTTTGCTCAAACCATTTGTGACATTTTTTGGTAAACTCGCCATCACCTGAGATTTTACTGCTCTTTATGGATTCTAGTAAATACCTCTCTTCATTTCCGGTAAAAGGCGGTTTATTAAAGGGGATCATTTAATCTTTCTCTTTTTTTTGTTTTAGCTATTTTAAGCAAACGCTATGCCAATGGATTTATATCTTTTGCCCTATATACAAAATGCTTCCGCCTACTTTAAATGAAAATTTTTTCAAAAGCAAAAGCTCTAATTTCAAAAAATAATAAAAAATTTTATTTACAATGGGGTTAATCGAAGCGTTTAGCTCTTTTTTTTCGTGCTCTTTTACACAAGAGGCGTCATCTTTTTTTAACAAGCTTCTTATAAGCAAAATAGGTAGCAAGCCCACAAAAAAAGTTTTTGCCTCAATCGTCTTAATGCCAGCATCTTCAAACAAACTCTTAATCTCTTTTACTTCATATCTTTTTTTATGATTATTTATAACTCTATCGCCCCTATACCAAAGCCATTGATGTGCAGGAAATGTACCTATCACATAACCGCCGACCGATACCGAATCTACGATATTTTTGACAGCTTTTTTTTCATCTTCTATATGCGATAAAACATCAAAAAAACCGACAACATCAAAATGATTTTTGAAAGGATTTTTTAATATATCAAGCTGATAGGCTTTTTTTATGCCGTTTTGCGCCGCATATTTTAAACCGTTTAAATGAAATTCGCCGATAGAGACATCGTAACCCAAATTTTTTAACGATAGCGCTATATCTCCCGTACCCGAACCTAGTTCCAAAATCTTAGAATCGGGCGCAAAATATTTCAAAAATTTAGACAAAATCAGCTCTTTTCTTAGTCTAAACCAAAAATGATCACTTTCAAATTTTTTTAAAAACTCGATTCCCTCTTTGTCATAGTATAAGTCCTCCTCATTCCAGTCAATAAAACTCAAAACCCCGTTTTTTGATTCCAAAACATAGTCGCAATTATCGCAAAACAAACCGGCTTTGTTTTCTTTAAGACGACCTAAATTGCAGTTTGGACAAATAATCATTTTGACAAACTTTCTTGCTCAAAAGCTTTTTTAAGATGAAGCCTAACATGCCCCACCTCTTCTTCCGTTAATCTATGATAAGAAGGTATAAAAACTGCATTTTTATGAACAAACTCCGCATTTTCGCATTTTTTATTATATTTTTCATAAATATCCAAAGCCGAAACCAATGATAAATTTGTCGTAGAGTTATCGATTTTGTTTTTTATGAGATACTCTTTAAAAGCCTCGGTCTCTTTTGGATATACGACGAACTGCCAATATACAGGCTCGCATCCTTTATGCACAACAGTCGTGCTTGCAGGCGGAATAACTTCTTTGTATCTGTTTACATTTTCTATTCTTTTTTGGTCTTCGCTCTCAACTTTTCCTATAAGCTCCATTCCGGCTTGTGCTTGAAGCGTCGTAAAAGACTCAAACCACAAATCCGGCAAAACATCAAAGGGCTTAAGGTCAAGCCTAGCGCCGGTCATTTTTTTTGCGGCTTTTTGGTTAACTAAAGCCGTCATCTTTAAAAGCGGATATATAAAAAATGAAAAAACAGCCTTTCTTGTCGCAAAGTTCCAGATAATATTCTTCATTATTTTTGGTTTTAGAGTAGAAGAAGGGGTGGGTTTTAGCTCTTTTTGGCATTTTTGCAAATAAGAAAATATTTTATCGTTATTCGTAACCACCAAACCGCCGCCAAAAGCGTCTAGTGTTTTTATCGCAGAACAGCTATAAATCCCCAAATCCCCAAAAGTTCCTAGTTTTTTATTGTTGTATTTTGCATTCAATGCGTGTGAAAAATCCTCTATAACAAATAACTCTTTTGACTTGCAAAAATCAATCATTTCTTGAACTTTCGGCACATTTCCAAACAAATATGTTATTAAAACCGCTTTTGTATTTTTTGTTATCGCACTTTTTAGCTTATCCATGTCAAAACAAAGAGTCTCTTTTTCTATATCCACAAAAACAGGCTTTAACCCAAGATTTAATACAACATCTATTATGGGTTTTATGGTAATAGGCGGCATGATAATCTCATCGTCTTTTTTAAAATTATTCATTTTTAAAGAGTAATAAATAGCCGTTCTTACAAAAGGAAAAGCGACGCAATGATTCATATTCATATAGTTTGCAAATCTTTTTTCAAAAACATTAATACTAGAAGAATCTAAGTTTTTATTTCTTAAAGCCATAAAATAATATTTCAAATCAAACGCAATGTCGTGATAGATAATCCCTCTTGGAATAAAAAACATTTACAATCCTTTACTTATAAAAAATTTCAAAACTTTTCCCGGCGTTTCACTGGAAATAACATTACTATTTAGCCAACACGGAGTTTCACAAGAACCGCATGCGGTCAAATTTTTTAAAAACTCTCTTCTTTCTTTGCTGCTCCATATTTCGCTCAAACTCTGCTCGTTAATATTTCCTACTTTTTTTGAGCAAGTATAGCAACTTCCGTCCGGTTCTATTTTTAGCGAAAAAAATAGAACAGGGATGCAATGAATAGGTGAAACATTCTTCATTGATTGCGGATTAAAAATAAATCTAGGAAACATCTGATGATAGTTTGTTTTCATAAATTTATATTTTTTACCCAAATCCAAAAACACTCTTTTTAACTCCTCTTCTTGCTCTTTCAAAAAAAGAACACTGCCGTCAGTAACGGCATGAAGCATTGAATCGGTGTAATTATGAACCGGTTGAAACTTAATGTCATCGGCTAAATCAACAAACCTTTCTATATATTTTTCTACATCAGAAAAATTCTCGCGCATAACCACGCCTCTTATGCCTATATGCGGTTTTTTATTTTTTCTTTTATTTTTTAATTTTTCCAAATTTGAAATAATCCTATCAAATGAGCCTTTTTTTCTAAGATTATCGTGAATATCGCTGTTATAACCGTCCATGCTAACACTTATAGAATCTATATCTTGCTCTATTATAAAATCAATATATTTATCCAAAAACCATGCGTTTGTGTTGATGCTTACTATTTTTCCGGCTTTTTTTAAAACGCTTATTATTTCAGTAATATTAGGCACCAAAAAAAGCTCACCGCCGGAGAGATTTACAATCAAACTCTTTGAATCAGCTATCTTTTTTGCCGTTTCCATAAGTCTTTTTGCCTCAAAACTACTATTATCATGCCACGACACACAATGCTTACACTGAAAATTGCATCGATGGGTTAAAATCCAAATAATAACAGGCGGGTCTAACTTTTTGTTGCCAAAAAAGCAGGTTAAATTCCTTAGACTAAAGTATCCTAGCAATATATTTTGCTTAGCGCTTATTTTCAAAAAACACCTTTTTCAAAAATCTCATCAAAATCATTAATCACAAACTCATGCTTTGGATAAAAGCCGTATTCATCAAAAAGCAATGAGTTCATACCGACCTCTTTAGACGGCAAATAATCCAAAACATAGCTATCACCAATATAAAGCACCGATGTCGGACTAAGAGAGTGCTTCTGCAAAGAATACTCATATATTCCCTTATTTGGTTTTTCTACACCCACTTCTTGCGAAATAACGGCAAAATCAAGATATTTATCCATTCCGAGTCTTTCTATCTCATATTTTAATCTACTATCAAAATTTGAAATCATGCCGATTTTAATCTCTTTGTTTTTTATTGATTCAAATGTTTTAAGGGCTTTGTCTTTTAAAATCCACTTTTTCTCTATCTTGTTAAAATAATCAAAAAACTCTTCGCTCAAAATATTATCAACCGCAAGAAACTTAAATAGTTTTTCATTATATCTGTCATAAAACTCTTTCTTATCCTTTTGATTACTAATCTTTACGGAGCTATAAATGAGCTCTAAGTTCAAAAAATGATAGGCTATTTTTATTTTTTTTTCGTCAATTTGAATGTTTTTAAGGTTTAAAAAATCCTTTAAAATTTTCTCTTTTGACGGGTTTAGCTCGCAGACAGTATCAGCAAAATCAAATATCACGCATTCAATCATTACAAAACAACCCCGACTCTATCTATGTGTTCTTTAAGTGCTTGATTTGCTATAGAGCTGTAATTAACAATATCTATTTTGTACGGCAGCTCTAGTTCATCTAGTTTTGCTCCAAATGCACACAAATCTCTAAAGCCAATCTCATCGCCTACGGTCGCCAAATCAATATCTGAACCATTTTTTGCCGTGCCTTTTGCTCTTGAACCAAAAAGGATAAGACTTTTTATTTTTGGATAGGCACATGCCAAAGATTTTATTTTCTCTATAATTTGTGGCTCCAAATCCATGCTCATAGCTCCTCTTTTTGTTTGACTTTTTCAAAAGTCTCGGCAAGAGTGTTAAAAAGTATTATATAGCTATCCGCAATAGTTTCAGATGCTTTTTGCACCAACTCTTCATCGTAAGCATGCGAAGTTATATTTCTAGCTTTTATGGTCTCCATCCACGCCTCGCCGTTTTGTATAAGCCCCACTTTAAATGCCTCTCTTATGGCATCTCTTGAGCCTCTTATTTCTTGATTGCCCTGATACTCCAAATAATCTTTGAGCATATTCCAAGCCAATTCATGTGTAAACTCAAATGCCTGTATAAGCCCTTGTTTTTCAAGCAACGACAACTCTCTTTCATCAGACAACGCTACTGCATCATTTAGCTGCTTGAGTGCTTTTTTATAGTTATCAAATCTTTGTACCCATCTTATATCGCTACTCATTTATACTCCAAAACTTCTTTTTTTTAAATCTTCAATCTCTTTTTCATTCGCATAAACTTCTTCTAAATATCTCATAACCATAAAAAAATATCTATTTGTAGATTTTTCTACCGGCATTTTTAGAAACCTCTCTTTTATAAATATCTCCGGAGCGTTAAAAACCTTTTGGCTTATTATTCCCGTAGTTCCTGAAAATCTGCCGTTAAACTCAAACGGGAAAATCCTATCGCCGACTCTTTTAGATTGTATATTTACATATTTCATTCCGAGTTTTTTTGCAATATTCTTGAGATTTTCTTCTATTTTTTCATCCAAAATTCTTTCGGCTTTATAGGTTGAGCCGCATTTTAACTCTCTTTTTAAAGTACAAACCCCTTTTATTTCGCCATCATCGCCCAAATAAACACCTGTCGTATACTCATCATCGCAATCCAAAAATTCTTGAAAAATATAGTCGCTATTCCCAAGATATTTTTTAATCAAACTGTCATCTGCTTTTATAAAAACATCAAGAGCGCCTCTTCCTCTTCGCTTTTTTATAACCGGCAGTGTTTTTAGATTATTTATAAATTTCTCTGCATTTTCATCACTTGCCAAGATAGTTTGCGGAAAATCAAAGCCGTTATTTTTTAAAAAAAGAATCGTTTGATACTTATCGTCGCAAATACCCACCAAAGAGCTATCATCAACAAAAATCTTAACTCCCGTTTTCTCCTCAATCTCTCTTTTGTTTTGTGAAATTTTTAAGATTTCGCTATCGACGGTTGGGAAAAAAACATCAATTTTATGCTCATTTATTATATCTATCAAAAATGGAATATACTCTTTTGAATTTGAAAAAGGCGAAATATACGAATTGTCGCTTTTATAAAGCCATGAACTGCTATGCGAAATACACATCGAATATATTTTAATATCCAAAGATGAGCTTTTAAGCGCTTTTATCACTCCTTGACCGACATCGCCTCCGACACCGTTTACAAGAACTTTAATCTGCATAATTTTCCTTAAACAAAATTATCTCTTCTTTTAAAACTTCTAAAACATCTTTTAATTTTTCTACTTTTTTTGACTGAAGACAGATATCTTTTTTTAGAGGATAGATTGTATTTTCGCCGTCTATAAAAGCTATTTTGGTATTAAAAATCTTAGATGTTATTTTTAGAATATCTCTAAAACTCACACAGCCGTCATTTGATACATCTACAACTCCAAGCGGTTTTTTATATGGCAAATTAGCCAAAAAACTTGCGGCAGAATCTCTTGAAATTAGCGAGCTTTTTGTATTATCGATTTTTATCTCATTATTATCTTTTGCGGCGAATCTTAAAAGATTTTGAAATCTATTTGAATAATCATCATAAGAAAAAACAAAAGGAAGCCTAACTATTGTAGATATATTAAAAAGATGACTATTTAAAATCCTATTTTCGGCTTCTATTTTATT
Organism: Campylobacterota bacterium; assembly: GCA_030836705.1. GTDB lineage: Bacteria > Campylobacterota > Campylobacteria > Campylobacterales > SZUA-545 > JAUPLZ01. Next base: position 262 of record JAUPLZ010000157.1, on the reverse strand, counting down.
TTTTGTATAGCTGGTGTCTATTTCAATATTGTCATCAAAAGGCTCTTCTTTCAAATCAGAATAGTTATAAATATAGAATGTTGAAACCATCACATAGTGACTAAGTTTTTTTAGATTTTTTGAAGCATTTACAAAAATATCGGCATCCGTCTTGCTAAAACAAATCATATCCAAAACAAAATCAGGATTTATGATTTCTAGCTCTTTTTGTAACTCTTGCTCGCTTTTTCTATCAACGCTCTTATATGTTATGTTTTTAACT
>JAUPLZ010000156.1 GCA_030836705.1 Campylobacterota bacterium | reverse complement strand
CTCCAGTAAAAAGTTGCGAATTATACATAATTATCCCGCCTTAAATATTAAAAACTATATTACGCGCCTACTCTATCTTTTTTTCTTAGTGTTTTTTGCAGCTCTTGGCTTACAAAATCCATAATCTTGCCGGCTATATCAATCTTGGTAAAGGTCTCAATGCCTTCTAATCCGGGAGAAGAGTTCACCTCCATTAAAAGCGGACCTCTTTTTGATTGAAGCATATCAACCCCTGCAATATTTAACCCCATAACTTTGGCGGCGTGAATCGCCATATTTTTTTCTTCAGCAGTAAGCTTTATCGGTTGTGCCAAACCGCCTCTGTGAATATTAGATCTAAAATCACCCTCTGCACCTTGTCTTTTCATGGCGCCCACAACTTTTCCGCCAACCACAAAAGCTCTTATATCAGCCCCTTTTGCCTCTTCAATAAATTCTTGCACCAACAAATTAACACTCATTCCATAAAAAGCTTCCAAAACAGATTTTGCTGCTTTTTGAGTCTCCGCCAGCACAACGCCTACTCCTTGCGTACCCTCCAAAACCTTTACAATCAAAGGAGCTCCGCCTATTATTTTTATAATACTATCAACATCATCGACTTTTGTAGCATAAACTGTCTTTGGCATATTTATTCCGTTTTTTGCCATTATTTGATGACTGCGAAGCTTATCTCTTGATCTTGTTATTGCAAGAGAGCTATTTATAGCCAGTGTATTCATAAGCTCAAATTGTCTTACTATGGCAGTTCCAAAAAAGGTTTTTGATGCTCCGATTCTAGGAATAATGACATCAATGTCATTTAATTCTCTTCCTTTGTAGTATATTTTTAGATTGTTATTTTCAATCGTGGTGTAGCATTTTAGATAGTTTATAATCTCCACATCCCACCCTCTTTGTTTTGCGGCTTCATAAAGCCTTTTTGTAGAATAAAGCTCGGCACCCAAAGAGAGAATTGCCACTTTTATATTGCTACCGTTAATCGCCCCTTTTTTTTACACATCCACCAAAAATCTATTGTGTAAAAATTTTCTTCCAAGAAGCATAGGAAAAGACATAGCGGTTCTATCAGCCAAAGAGAGCTCAATAGGATACTCTTTGCCCATCATTTCAATTTTGGTTTTTACATAAACTCTATACTCTTTTGTGCCGTTTGAGCTTTTTACCCAGCGCATGCCGTGAAGAGGAAGCGTGAATTTTTTTTCATTATAATCAGGATGTGACGGGTCAAGAAGATTAAAACTAACTACTCTCTTTTTTTTATCCACCTCTATATTGTGACAATGGATAGAACTCCTATCAGCACCTGTATCAACCTTTGCATCAAGCATTGTAAGTCCAAGCTCCGGCAAATTTACCTTCTCAAATCTTCCTATTGTTGCTTTTGATTTCATTATTTTGTTCTGCTTTTATAATCTTTTATCGACTATCTTGCTATCAAAAAAACTTTTTATATCAAACAATACCGTATTTTTTTGTTTGATTTTTTTAATATCAATCTCTTTAAACTTATCATGGGCTACAGCTAGCACAACAGCATCATAACTATCATCTATTTCATCAACTAGCTCTACACTATATTCTTTTGCTACTTCATGCTTATCAGCCCATGTGTCATAAACACTTACCTTGCACCCAAACTCTTTTAATTCATTTATTACATCAATAACTCTTGAATTTCTTATATCAGGGCAATTTTCTTTAAAAGTAATTCCAAGAACCAAAACAGTGCTTTTATCAATCTTTTTACCTTTTTTTATCATCAGTTTTACGACTTGATTGGCTACATAAATCCCCATGTTGTCGTTTAGCCTTCTGCCTGCCAATATGATTTCTGGATTATAGCCGACCTGCTGGGCTTTGTGAGTTAGATAGTATGGGTCTACGCCTATGCAATGACCGCCGACAAGCCCAGGGCGAAACGGCAAGAAATTCCACTTCGTTCCGGCGGCTTTTAACACCTCATTTGTATCAATTCCCAAGCGGTTAAAAATAATAGCCAATTCATTAACAAAAGCAATATTTATATCTCTTTGAGAGTTTTCTATAACCTTTGCAGCTTCTGCTACTTTTATTGATGAAGCTAAATAAGTCCCTGCTTCAATAATACTCTTATATAACTCATCAACTTTTTTTCCAGCTTCTAGCGTACTGCCCGAAGTCACTTTTAATATCTTCGTGACTGTGTGCTTTTTATCACCTGGATTTATCCTCTCCGGCGAATATCCGCAAAAAAAATCTTTATTAAATTTTAGTCCTGAAATATTTTCTAGTATCGGCACGCAATCCTCTTCTGTGCATCCTGGATAAACCGTGCTTTCATACATAACTATATCGCCTTTTTTTAACGCTTTTGCGACAGTCTGGCTAGCCTTGATAAGCGGTGTTAAATCAGGTCTTTTGTGTTCATCAATCGGCGTTGGCACAGTCACTATAAAGATATTCGCTTTTTTGATATCCTCTTGATTGTCTGTAAACAAAATATCATTAGACAATGCCTCTTTTAACTCATCGCTTGTAAGCTCTAGCGTTCTATCATAAGTGCTTTTTAGTTCATTTATACGCTCTTTATATATATCAAAACCTATTACTTTATATTTTTTTGCAAACTCAACAGCCAAAGGCAGCCCAACATAACCTAATCCGATTATAGTAATAATATTTTTCAAATAAACCCTTTTTAAATCATCTGTCTTTTTTTTATAAGAACCTGCGAAATGGCATCCAAAAGAGTATCATATCTCTTTATCTGCTTTTCAAATCTTTCTTGCAAGCTTATAACATTTTTGCTCTCATGTTCTATTTGTTTTTTTAAAAAGTCATCTCTTTTTTCAAGAGTCTTTATCTCTTTTTGCATCGCCATATATTTTACTTTTAACTCTTGCGCATCCCTTTGCTCTTCTTGAAATTTTGCAAAAAGTATTTTTGCCTCTCTTTCCAGTTTATGGCTATTTTCTTCGGATTTGCCTCCTGATTCTAGCTCGACTCTTCTTACCTCTTGAAGATATGTTCTTTTTTTATCAAGCTCTTCTTCTGCTTGCTTGGAATTCAAAAACGCATTGTTTAACTTCTCTTGGATTTTTTTTGTGTCTTCATTCAAAAGAGTCAATCTTTCTGTAATCTTTATATTTTCAGACTGGAATTGTCTTATCGTATCTGTTTTTTCTTTTATATCGTTTTTATCTTTTTTATATTGCATAATAAAATTTATTATAGTGCTTGCATTCCATTTTTGACCCTCACAATCAATAATCTCATGAGTCATAAACCTCTTGCCGTCTTCTATTGATATGTCACCCTTGTAATATCTTATAAATTTTTCTGCATTTTTATTTTTATTCGCCAAAAGCTCAAGAAGTTTTTCCGCAAAAACTCTATGGACAAAAGAAAAAGAGTTTCTAAAAATATAATTTGAGACTGCAATAACCACTATATTTGGATACGGTAGCTTCTTTTTTATAAAATCTATTATTGCTTTTTGAATGATTTTTATATTGTTTTCTTCAAAAAAACGATTATCTATTTTTGAGAAATTAAGAGCCGTGTCTGCTAAATACGAGACTATTATCTCCATATCTATTTGCATATCCTCTTTTTCAGGATAGATGGAATCAAAGAGTTTTTTTATCTCATCGGCAGGCAAACCTTCAAATCGCTTCTCACAAACCCCTCTTTCGCAAGATCGTCTTATAATTATCGTGTTGTTTATAAAAAGTATCAAATCTTTTCTAGAAAGTCCAAAAACACTAGAAAGCGCAAATCTTATAACTCTTCTTGTGTCTATAGATAGTGAAATATTGTGAAGTATCTTTTCTAATTCAAAGAGATAATTTTGTGATATTTTTATAATATTTTCATCATTGCTATCTTTTTTTATCTCTTTTGCAACGGATTCAAGGTAGGTTGATATCTCTTCTACATACAAACCCTCTTTTGGGTCAATCTCGTATGGAATGATTTTTACGATTATTTTTTCTGTTTTTTTAAAAAAAACTACAACTCTTCCGCATTCGACAAAAAAATCATGAATGGATTTTCTTATCTGTTCTTTTGTTTCGGGGTTATCAATGTTTTGTTTTTTGCAGTCTCTTGCAATCCTCTGAATAAGCTCAGCAGTTGCTTTTTTGCTAAACTCACATACACAGTTGCTGTCAGTAAATTTTTCTATTAAAAATTCATTCGTTGCTTGATATACAGTCATGCAAAAGTATATAAAACAATCTATTAAAAACCCCTCTTTTTAGAGGGGAGAAATTTATATTGCTTTTGAGAGAATTGAGTTAAGTCTTTTTGCAAACTCTGATGGATTTTTTAGTATAGCGCCGTCTAAAAGCATTGCCTGCTCAAAGAGGAGTCTTGTAACATCTTCAAAAAGCTCTTTATCTTCCATTGTTTTTAATTTTAAAACTATCGGATGTGTCGGGTTTATTTCAAGAATCGGCAATGTTTTTGGCATCTCTTGACCCATAGCTCTAAACATATGTGCCATTTGTGCGGTTGGGTCGTTTTGATCCACAACAAGACAAGAGGGAGAATCGCTCAATCTAACGCTCGCTTTGACATCTTTGACATCTTCGCCCAAAATTTCTTTCATTTTTTTAAGAGTCTCTTCTATCTCTTTTGCGGCTGTTTCGTCTTTTTCGCTCTTTAAGTCATCGGCGGTATCGGTTCTATTTACGGATTTTAGCTCTGTCTCCTTATAGCTTCCGATAGAAGGAATAACTATCTCATCAATCTCATCAGCCATAATTAAAACTTCTATATCTTTTGTTTTGTAAGCTTCAAGAAGAGGTGAATTTTTTAGATTATTTTCATTTTCGCCGGTTATATAGTAGATAGCTTTTTGATCTGCTTTCATTCTATCTTTATATTCAGCAAGACTCACCCAGCCGTCAACCTTATTTGATTTAAATCTCACAAGTTCAAGAAGCTCTTCTTTGTTTGTAAAATCCTGATAAAGCCCCTCTTTTAACGGTCTGTTGTACTCTTTTATAAACTCTGCATATTTTTCACTATCTTTGCTTAGTTTTTTAAGTTCGCTTAGGATTTTTTTAACGGAAGCGGATTTGATATTTGCAAGGATTCTGTTTTGTTGAAGTATCTCACGGCTTACATTTAAAGGCAAGTCTTCAGAATCAATAATACCTCTCACAAATCTTAAATATGTAGGAAGAAGCTCTTTTTCTTCATCTGTTATAAAAACTCTTTTTACATAAAGCTTCACGCCTGCTTTATAATCAACCCTATAAAGATCCATAGGAGCTTTTTTCGGCACATAAAACAGTGTCGTATACTCTAGTGTACCCTCTGCTTTTGTGTGCACGCAAAGCATTGGGTCTTCATTGTCATGAGAGATTGTTTTGTAAAAATCATTATACTCTTGCTCTTTTATATCGCTTTTTGACAACTTCCAAAGCGCCGTTGCAGCATTTGCTTGTTCTCTTTTTTGAACTTCACCCTTCTCCTCTCCTTTATCGTCATACTCTTTTTCTTTGAACTCCATAAAAATAGGATACGGAATATGATTTGAATATTTTTCGATTACGCTTTTTACGCCCCATCTGCTTGAATACTCTTTGCCTTCATCATTCAAATGAAGAATTATCGTAGTTCCTTGCTCATCTCTTGAAGCAGAAGCTATTTCATACTCCCCTTTGCCGTCGCTAATCCAGCTATAAGCTTCATTTTCGCCCGCTTTTTTTGTAATAACCTCTACTTTGTCTGCGACCATGTATGAAGCATAAAATCCAACCCCGAATTGACCGATTAAATTTGAGTCTTTTTTGGCATCGCCTGTTAGCTTTTCTACAAAACTTTTTGTACCTGATTTTGCTATCGTTCCTAGATGCTCAACCAGATCTTCTTGGTTCATACCGATACCGCTATCTTTTATAGTGAGTGTTTTTTTATCACTATCAAAACTTATCTCGATTCTTGGATCAAATTTTAATTCTTTATATTTTTCATCTGTTAAAGTCAGATATTTCAACTTATCAAGCGCATCAGAAGCGTTTGAAATAAGCTCCCTTAAAAAAATCTCTTTATTTGAATATAGTGAGTGTATCATCAGATGCAAAAGCTGATTTACCTCTGTTTGAAATTGATGTTTTGCCATATTTTTCTCCTTAATTCATAAAATTTTTTTGTGATTATATCAAAAAGTTGATATAAATTGACTAAATGTTTTAAATTTATTTAGCAAATAATACAATCAAGTGCTAATTATTCTCATCACAGCAAGCTTTTGCATTTTTAAGCCAAAAATATCCAATCAATCCAGCTATAAGTGAAGCTGTCAAAATGCCGACCTTTGCCTGAAATATCAAGCTATCATTACCGGCAAACGCCAAGTCGGCAACAAATAT
>JAUPLZ010000155.1 GCA_030836705.1 Campylobacterota bacterium | reverse complement strand
GTGTGCTCTTCCGATCTGATATATTTTGTGGGCGCAGATGACCATGGAATGGGTTTTTGATGTAAAAGAGGATGATACATATTGGTGTACGGCGGATTTGGGCTGGATTACCGGACATACTTATATTTTATATGGTCCTTTGGCGATGGGTGCGACGACTATTATGTACGAAGGAGTGCCTGTTTATCCGGATGCCGGAAGATGGTGGAAAATGATAGAGGAGTACAAAGTCACTCATTTTTATACAGCGCCGACGGCAATAAGAATGCTAAAAAAAGTAGGTTATGACGAGCCGTCAAAGTATGATTTATCAAGTCTTAGAATATTAGGAAGTGTAGGTGAGCCTATAAATCCAGAGGCTTGGATGTGGTATTATGAAAAAATCGGCAAAAGCAAATGCCCGATAATTGATACATATTGGCAGACAGAAACAGGCGGACATATGATAACCCCGCTTCCGGGAGCTACGCCTTTAAAACCTGCTTGCGCAACGCTTCCGCTTCCTGGAATTATTGCCGAGATTGTGGATATGGATGGCAATAAGATGCCGGTTGGCGAAAAAGGATTGATGTGTTTTACAAAACCTTGGCCGTCAATGATAAGAGGCGTTTGGGGCGATCCTCAAAGATACAAAAATAACTATTTCGGTCATGTAAAAAAAGACGGTAAGCCTGTTTATTTTACCGGCGACGGCGCAATCTACGATGAAAACGGATATATCACAATTACCGGCAGAACCGACGATGTTTTAAATGTTTCAGGTCATAGGCTAGGAACGGCAGAAATAGAAGCAGAGGTTAGTTCTCATCCAAATATTGCAGAGTGTGCGGTTGTCGGCAAGCCGGATGAGATAAAAGGTGAGAGCGTGTTTATCTATGCGGTATTAAAAAGCGAAGATGGGTTTGCAGAAGAGGTGGATATGATAAAAGAGATAAACACCATCATCACCAAGCGAATCGGAGCTATTGCAAAAGCCGATAGTGTAGTTTTTGTCCCTGGATTGCCAAAAACAAGAAGCGGAAAGATTATGAGAAGACTTTTAAGAGCGCTTGCAAAAGGCGAAGAGATAACACAAGATACATCATCGCTTGAAGACCAAAGCATAATAGAAAAAATTAAAAACTGTCTAGATAAAGCATGAGTAATTTTAAAAAAGTTGTAGTCAAAAAAGAGTCGCAGGAGAAACTGTCAAAGCTTTTTACTTGGGTTTATAAAAACGAAATAGTCAATGATGTTTTACACATAAAAAGCGGCGAGCTTGTAAGAGTTCAAGACCAAAACGGTGTTTTTTTAGGAATTGGGTATTTTAATTTTAATAGCGAAATTACTATTAGAATATTAACTTTTAAAGAAGAAGATATAAATGATATTTTTTTTGAAAAAAGAGTTATAAATGCAATAAAAAAAAGAGAAAGCATTAAATCAAAAAGCAACGCATATAGAGTTATTCACTCCGAGGCGGATTATTTGCCGGGACTGATTGTGGATAACTACAATGGATATTTGGGTATTCAAATAAACAGTTTTGGAATGGAGTGTTTTAGAGAGACAATCATAGCTCTTTTAATAAAACATCTAAATCCAAAAGCAATCTATGACAAGTCAGACGGCAAGGTTAGAAAAATAGAAGGCTTAGAGACCAAAAACTGTGTTGTTTACGGCGATGTTTTGGAAAATATTGAGATTTTTGAAAATGATATAAAGTTTTCTATGAGTCTTATCGATGGGCAAAAAACCGGTTTTTATCTTGATCAGAGGAAAAATAGAGAGATAGTTTCAAATTATATTAAAAAGAACGACAAAGTTTTGGATGTTTTTTGCAATGCCGGTGGATTTGGGCTTTATGGGTTAAAAAACGGCGCAAGCGTGCATTTTGTAGATATTTCACCAAATGCAATAACTCAAGTGAATGCAAATATAGAGCTCAATGGATTTAAAGCTCAAGTTACAAAAATGGATGCCTTTGATTTTTTGACAAATGAAGTTTCCACTCAAAATCAATACGATATGGTTGTTTTGGATCCGCCGCCTTTTGCAAAAACAAAAAGAGATGTAAGAGGCGCTATAAAAGGAATGAGATTTTTGCTAAGCAGCGGTGTTTCTCTAGCAAAAGAGGGTGGAATTGTGGCGATATTTTCTTGCTCGCACCATATTGGCATTAATGAGCTTTTGGATATTGCGCTTGACTCTTCCAAACAAAGCGGAAAATTTATTGAAATTTTGGAGATTTTAAGAGCCGATAGTGATCATCCGTATATTTTAAATATACCAAATTCAAACTATTTAAGCGGAATTGTTATAAGAGTAGAATAAATCAGAAAATTGGGTGTTGTTTAAAAAAAGTGTTTAAAAAATTGTCGAGGATTTGTTAAACGGGTTAAAAACCCGTTTAAAACTTACTTTGCAGCGTTAGCAGCAGGTGCAGCAGTTTCAGCAGCAGGTGCAGCTTCAGTAGCATTAGCTTCAGCAGCAGGTGCAGCAGCTTCAGCAGCAGGTGCTGGAGTCTCAGTTTTTACTTCTGTTTTTGTCTCAGTCTTTGAGTTAGAACCACATCCGATAAATCCGATAGCTAGAATTGTAGCTAATAATACGCCCTTAAACATTGTTTCCTCCATATTTGTCTTAATGTTTCGGCGGAATCATACGAGAATCTCGCTTAATCCATTATTAAACCGCTTATTTTAGCTTTTAAGCTGCTCTAAACGGTCTTTTTTTGATCCTATTGTAGTGATTTGTACACCAAAGTTCCCATCAACAATAACCACTTCGCCCTCTGCTATTTTTTTATTATCTACTAATATGTCAAGCGGTTCATTGGCAAGCTGATTTAATTCTATTATAGAGCCGATATCCATATTAATAACATCTCTTAAGAGCATTTTTTTTGTACCTATTCTTACTCTTATCATGAGTCTTACATCTAATAGCAGGTCTATATTTCGCATCTCTTCCCTTGTATGAGAAGGCGCGCTTGAGTGTTCTTTTGCGGGCGCGCTTGATGGAGCTGTTTTGCTTGGTTGTGCCGATGATGTATTTTTTGCCGATTTTCCTAAAAGAGCATTTATAACATTGGCATTGATAGCAAACATAATAGTATTACTAAGTTCGCCTATGGAAAAGCCATAGACTACAAGAGTTTTGAAATCTCCAAGATATATTGTCGAATCCGGACCTTTAAAAGAGATGTTGCTTATCGAAAAGCTCATCTTCGGCAACTCTTTTTGAGCAGCGAGTGTTGAGGCTATTGAACCAAAAATATTTGATATTATCTCTTTTGTGGCATCAAGATCATCATCTTCCATCTCTTCTTTTTGCTCGCCCTCTCCACCCATCATCATATCGCTTAGTGCGGTTGCTACAGTTGGGGGGATAATGGCTTGTATCTTTCCGCTTACATCGCCGCCTACTTCTATATCCACAATTGCCGCTGGGGGGATTATTGTCGAGTGTTCTTGTAGTTCTTCTTTATCCTTTAATTGCACATCAGGAGGCATGCCAAGAAGCCCGCCTATAGTGCTTATTATAGAATCTTTTAATATATTAATAAAATTATCCAACTTCTACTCCCCTTTAAACGATTGTAGTTTTTGTCTTCTTGATTCTTCGAGTTTAAATAGTGTATTTTTAACAGCATCATGCTCTGTTGTAAGCAAGCTATTTATTTTAACAGTTTTTCTAAATCTGTTTAGTCCTAAATCCGCTATATATTTATCTCTGCCGTCTACGCATAATATTACACTATCATTTGCCGGTCTGTTTAAAATAATAGTATCGCCAACTTCTAACTCAAGCAGTTCTTGCAGTGACAAATTTGCATCGCCTAACATCGCATCGACGCTTACTTTTGCACCACCGAGTAGTGTTCTTAACTCTTTATTTCTTGATTTTTTGGAGCTTGTTTCGCTTAACATAATATCTCTGCTTGCTAACTTTGGCAAGATAGGCTCCAATGCGATTACCGGATAGCATATATTCATCATTCCGCTTGTGTGACCGACTATTATCTCCATAACCACCATTACGACAATTTCATTTTGTGCAACTATTTGTATAACATTCGGGCTTGATTCTCTAGCCTCAATTGCCGGATAAAGGTCGGTTACGGTATTCCATGCTTCTTTTGCATTTTGCATAATTACTCTTAAAATAGAATCCAAAAGAGTAAGTTCGATATCGGTAAACTCTCTTGAAACATCATAGCTCTCGCCTTTGCCGCCTAAGAGTCTGTCAATCATTGGAAACGCAATGGATGGATTTATCTCAAGAACTCCACTTCCATCAAGCGGTTTCATTGAAAAAACATTAAAACTTGTCGGACTTGGTAGCGACATTAAAAATTCGCCGTATGTCATTTGGTCTACCGAGTGAAGCTGAATCTCCACAATAGAGCGCATAACAGAAGATATTTGAGAGGATAGGGTACGAACCATTTTATCATGTACGCTTCTTAGCGCTCTTAATTGTTCTTTTGAAACCCTATTTGGTCTTTTAAAGTCATAAAGAGTAACTTGCTGATGATCTGTGCGCTCTTCGGCAGCAGCATGTTCTTGCGTGCCGGTAGCCTCTTCGTCATCTACAATCTCTAAGAGGGCATCAATCTCTTCTTGACTTAGAATATCAGCCATTTATAGCTCTTTCTCTGATTTTTTTGATTATTGTTTTTATGATTTGCGATATTCGTGATTCGGTAATATCTAAAATCTCACTTATTTCTTTTAAATTTAATTCCTCAAAATAATAAAGCTGGATTATAAGCTGTTCTCTTTCGCTCATTTTATGCAAAATATCTTGGATAATCCCCATTAATTCATCTTGCTCTATAGAGCTATGTGTACTTTGTTGATCAAAGGCTTGTATTTGCTCATCAAGCGGCATTAGCGAATATACTTCAGTTGAGTATCTTGCTTTTTTTATTTTTTCTATATCTTCGTTTAGTGTTTGTGCTAAATACTCATCGCTAGGTTCTTCATCATGTTCGCCTATAAATTCAAGTATTACCCGTTCAATATCTTTTAGTATTTTTCTATCTGATCTGCTTACTACATCAAGACTTCTTAGATAATCAAGCATGGAGCCGTATACTCGTTTTTTTGCATAGCCCCAAAACGAATCGTTAAGCTCTTCATTATATCGTCTTGAAAGCTTTATAATCTCTTCTGCACCTATTGAAATAAGCTCTGAAACATCTATGCTCGACGGCAATCTCTCTTTTAGTCTGTATGCCATCGCTTTTACGGCTGGCATATACTGTACTGCCAATGTGTCTTGCTCTGTTTTTTTAAATTTTTCGTATGGGTTGAAAGAGTTATGCATTGTCAACTGTCAACCTTTCATCTTTTTTATTCAAAAACTCTCTTTCGAGATTTTCTATAAAATTATGGGAATCTTGAATATATCTCTCTCTTTTTTCAAGTAGTAGAATAATCTTATCAAGATACTCCTCTTTGCTTTCTTTTCTTATATTATAACCGTGCTTTGCGTCAAAATATTTTATAAAAAATGAAGAACTAGCAAGCCCTATAATATAAAACGCACCGGAGATAATAATAGACGACCAGAATATCATATCCGGCTCTTCTTGAGAAAAAACGGAAAAAAAGAGTCCGATAAAAAAACCGCAAACAGTTAAAAAATAAATGAAATTCTCAGGTCTCATCGGGCCCTCTCTTTAAAACTGTTTCAGAATCTTTTTAAAGAAGTTTCCAAAACCAGATTGCTCCTTCTTAGAAAGCACTTTGTGTTCCATTTTCTCAATAAGAGTGGTAGCAACATTTCGCAGTTGTTCTGACGGTGATATGCTTGGGAATTTTTGTGCAAAAAGAGATCTTGTTCTTACGCATTTTTCGATAGTGGTATCCTTATTTACAAACCCGAGCATCTCTATTGTTTGATAGTTTTGTATGTTTTTTTTAGCAACTTGCAAAAATTTATCAAAAAGATTTTCTGCCTCTTTTTTGTTTTTTACCTGATTTAAAATCATAAAAACAGCCTCTTTTTTATCGCTTAATATTTTTATCATTGCATATGCATCGGTTATGGCGGCAGGCTCTGCGGTAGTTACTACAGCTACAAAATCACAAGCATCAATAAAAGTTTGCACATTAGGTCCTATTCCAGCCCCTGTGTCAATAATCATATAATCAAGATAATCAAGAGATTCAATTTGTGTATAAAACTTATCAAGTATAAACGAATCACCGTATTTAAAGATATCATCGCCGCTATCACCGGGTACTAGAATAAGACTATCGGTTATCTCTATGATTATATCCTTTAAGTCCGCTTCGCCTTTTAGAAGATGCAAAATGTTTTTATTTGTCCTAACATTCAAAATCACATCAAGATTAGCAAGCCCCATGTCCGCGTCAAAAAGACCGACTTTATATCCCATGGTTGAAAGAGTATATGCCAAATTCGCGCTTATTGTGCTTTTGCCTACTCCGCCTTTTCCGCTTGTAACTGCTATAAATTTTATTTTTGACGACGGTTTGTCGTTTTTTACTATTTGAGATAGTTTATGGGCTTGATTTTTCATGATTGGACTTTCTTAAAGCCATTTAGCATGCAATCAACAAAAAAATCGGCACTAGCGGCAACAAGATCATCGGGAACCTCTTGCCCTGTTGAAAAATAGCTAATTGGCTTTTTGTTTTCATAGACTAGTGAAAAAATATTGCCAAAGCCGTTAGTTTCGTCTATTTTTGTAGCAATTATTGTATCAACCCCTAAGATTGAAAATTTTTTGTATATCTCTCGCAAATCTTCATATTTTGTATTTGAAGCAAGAACCAATGAGACATCAATGCTTGTATGAGATTCTGCTTCTAAAAATTGTTTTAATTTAGTAATTTTTTCATTATCGTG
>JAUPLZ010000154.1 GCA_030836705.1 Campylobacterota bacterium | reverse complement strand
TGTAAAACTCTTTAAGAGCCAATAAATTATATGCCTCCAATCATCATGCGAAAAATCACTCCACCTGGTGAGAGTTGCTTCAGGGATCCCTATAATTTTCGATATTGCCGCATTTGATATTTTACCCGTTCGTTTTTTTGCTCCGCTCCTGTTTGGCGTTTTTATTCCACTCTTGTTTCTCATATTTTGTGCCTTTCTACTTATTTTAAGCTATATTTTATTATAAATTTACTAAAATATTTCTTTATTAAAAGGAACAAATCAATGCAGGAAAAAGAGATAAAAGATAAATTTGAGATGCACGAACGGGCGCTTCTCAGTTTATCTACCTCTATTAAAGAGGGCAAGGCTAAAAACCAGGATTTAGAAGAGTTTTTAAAAAAACAGAATAAAGAGATAGAATCGCTCTTGGCTGGGCTCGCTGAATTAAGCAAAGGCGGCAGCGGCGGCGGCGGCGGGGATGGAATCGCGGTTGCCAATCAGGAAGATGTTGAGCTGCTTATTAAAAAAATTCTTCTTGAAGATAAAGGTCTTCTTGAGACATTTACAAAGATAATTGAAAACATATCTACTTTTAACCACAATAAAGATAAAATAAATAATTATGTTGAGAAGAAAAGCACGCAAAAAACACGCAAAAAAACGCCCTATTTTACTATTTTTCTTGCCCTTGCGGCGGCTATCATAGGGGCTGCCTATTTTATATTTAGCTCTTCTCCGGTGATAAAAATTAATGCAGGAGAGGTTTTCTATGAAGTCGGAAAAACAGTCGGGCAAAAAATTAACATATCGGCTGAGTTTGAGATGTATAATGAAGATGCCGACAATTACTACTTTAAGATAGAAAACAGAGAATATTACATTCCTAAGAAAAAGTAATGGAAGAGATTGTTGTTCCGCCGACGAAGCCGTCGTCGCCAAAAGCCGGCAGTATTGTAAAGCTGAGGATAACGGCGGCGGAAAAAATAAAACTCACCCGACTGGGGGAGAATTTTGGCGGAGTGAGCGAATTTATCAGGCGAGCCGTAAACAATTTTGCGGGGGCGGGCGTATTTGACAATAAATGTCAGCAGTCGTCGGGAATTCTTCAAAACAGTGTTAGCTGGCATTTAAGCCGCATAGGAAATAACTTAAATCAGCTCGCCTATGTTATAAACAAGGCGAATATTGCCAACAAGGTTAATGATAAATTAGCCAAAGAGATCGTTCGTGAACTTATGTATCTGAATATACAGGTCAATGAAGCCATTGAGCGGGATTTAGCAGCGAAAAATGACGAACAAGAAGATGATGGTGAGAAGTGAACTATACTCTTACGGATGAGCAACAGGCTATATCGGATTTTGTCCTCATTATGCTTATGTCGCCAAATATCTCATCTATGGCGATTAAAGCGTTTGCCGGGTGTGGCAAAAGTTTTATTCTGAAACATATAGCAAATTTCTATAAAGATAAGCGCTTTTTAGGGCTTGCGTTTGGAAATAAAATAGCCGCCGAAAACAGTGCGGCGTTTCCGAAGCGGAATTCAAAATGGTTTACGGTCCATGTTTTTGCTAGAACATATCTTCAAAAATTCGGTGTGAATTTTGATTTCGCCAACCAAAGAAGTTCTTATAAAGCGCTGGAGTTGATTGAAATCTTAAATATTAAAGACAGTGGAGATTATATACTAGCTGAATCCATCAGTGAAGTTTTTAAAGTATATTCCCAATCATCCCTTGTGGAGATTACACCAGAGGGGATTCGCAAGGCGGGCAAATCACAAAGAAATGAGAAAATCATATCTATAAATGACGCGTATTTGGATGCCGCATGTAAATACGCAGTTAGGCTTTGGGAGAAGTTTGAAAAAGGTGAGATAGCGCCTACATTTGATTTCTATTTGAAATATTTTGAGGTTAAGAGATTTGCTGAGAAAATTACTGACTTTGATATACTAGAGCTTGATGAGGCGCAGGATAGCAACGCCGTTACTATGAGTATAGTTACTCAGCTTCCTACTAAAAACATTTATGTGGGTGATGCGCATCAAAGCATCTTCGGTTTCCGCGGGACAATTAACGCCATGAACTATGCGGACAAAGTTTTTTATTTATCTACTACTTTTAGATATATTCCTAAAATTGCAGCTTATGCGAATGCTATTCTATCAACTTATAAAAATGAAAAAGTGCCGATTGTCTCGCTTGCCAAAGAAAAAGCCAGCGTTGATGGGATTACGGCCTATTTGAGCAGAAACAATTCAAGTATGATAAGCTTGATTGATGATTTGATGAAAAAAAATATTGCATTTAAAACAGCTAAGGATCCGAAAGAGCTTTTTGAGGCAGCGATTGCTTTGTTGGAGTATCGCATTGAAAAAAAAGTAACGAATCAAAATTTTCAATATTTAAAAAGGTTTCAAGACTTTGAACAGGCTGAGGAGTATATTGAAGAGACTAACGATAACGAGCTAAAGACTGCGCTCAAGATGCAAAAGATGTATGGCAAGAGACTCTATATCTTACTTAAAGTTGCAAAAGAGCATTATAGGTCTAAAGACGCGGCTAAAATTGTTTTATCGACTGCGCATAGCTCTAAGGGGCTTGAGTGGGATAAGGTTGAGCTCTTAAATGATTTTCCTGATATTGTAAAGCTTATTAAAGATGCTAAAATAAAAAACAGTGTTGAATTAATGAATAGGGCCAATAAAAACGATTTAGTTGCTAGTAATATCGTGCAGGAGATTAATCTCTTTTATGTAGCTGTGACGCGGGCTCGATTTAGTATTGATATAGGGAAGGAAGCCGCCGCTTGATATGAGCGGGCGGGTTTGAATTTATTGGTTTGCGGCCTTGAGTATATTTGCTCCGTCGGTTTTTTTAAAAGCACTATATCTTCTCATAAAATCACGAGAAAATTCTCCTTTTCTTGGATCCGGTGCAGGGAACATATTGTATTTTATTATGTCCTCTGTTTTAGCAAGAAGGTACTCTTTTATATCTTCTTCAATTTTTGCCGTTTTTATTTTTTCTTTTAGAGAGGTTTCCTTTTGTGTGTTTACTGAGCACGCACTTGTGCTGTAAGCTATTTTCTCGTCTTGGATTACACCCATTCTATCTAGCCAATACTCAAGATTTTTGATATACCTTTTGTTGTTATATCTTGAATCAAGAATGTATAAATCACCTTTGTCCTCTTTGGATCTTATAAGTCTTCCTATCCATTGACGAAATGCAACTATCATTGCGTTTTTATATGCGGAATGGTAGAAAGATGTTTTAAATTTCTTATCTTGCGTCTTTATATCAAGCCATTTTTTTGTGGTGAAAATTGGAAATGGCAATTTAACTATAAAGAGTTTTTCGAGCTGTTTTTTTGGCAGATTTACGCCTGTGCCGTAATTTCTTGTTCCTATTAAAATTCCACCCTCTTTTTTGAATCTATTGATGTTTTGAGCAGCAGGTGTATTTTTTTTCGCTTCAATTATATTTACTTGTGGAATGAGTTCCTTTAGGGACGCCGTTATCTTTTCTACCTCATAGAAACTCCACAAATTACGAGGGTGTTTTTGCCCTCGTAATTTTTAGCAATAGAGTCAACTAGCATATTAAACCATGCTTCCTCTTTCTGTGAGCCAATTTCCTGTGGCTCCATTAGATCTTCTTTTGGCACAAATATTTTGGCCTGTTCTTTAGAGAAGACGGGGCTAAAGTCTTGAATGTACTTTATGTGCTCTATTTTTTGTTTATTCTCTTTCCGTAGTGGATCCCCAGCTCCCTCTTCTAGCCCTTGGAAAAAAGATACACCAAGTTTTGTAATAAGCTCTGTTTTTTTTCTCTGCTCTAGCCATCCCTGCTCATAGCCTCTTTTTTGGGTTTCTAAAAAATGTGCGATTTTTTCATATCCGGCATCATCCTCTCTCGGCAGCCTGCCGTACGCCAAACTAAATTTATGTGCAGTATCGAGTTTATCGAGCCATAAATCAAATGTCCCTCTGCTTACTCCGAGATTGCCAAAGACGGTTTTGTCGTCTTTGGATGTTCTTATTGTTGCACTTAACCCTATAAAACTTTCAACTTTATCCCATAAAAAAGAGAGTAACCATCCCCTTACATCGCCTTTAGCTGAGTTTAGTGTCGGGTATCCCTTTGATGGGGAGAGATATACTGTTACATCTTGAGGGGAGGCTAATACTCCAAGCATCTCGCTTCTTTCTCCGCTATAAAGTCTATATGTGGTTTCTATCTCTTTACATCCACTCTCTTTAACTGCTTTAGTTAATAAATCATGAAGACTCAAGTGAAAGCTTACCTCGTCCTTTTTTTTGTGAATTTTTTTATTAATCAAAAAATCCTGTATGTCATTTATTACAGAGTGTTCCTTATTAGATCCATCGAGGGTATAAAACTCCCCTGCCCTACTTTCATTAGAGTATGCGTTTAGTAGTGTCCCTAAAATTTCAGATTGTTCTTGCAACATAGATGTGATGTTGCTTTTATTTTTCACACCCTCACATTTTTCTATCTGCTTTTGGAGTTGTGATGAGATATTCCTATATCTAAAAACAGAAAACGAGTTTGTGAGTAGATTCTCTGCGCTCTCTACGAGCTGATGCACTTCATCGGCAATTACGACATATTTTGATATGTCAAAATCTTTAACATGAAAAACATTTGTTAGAAGGTAAGCAAAATTTGTAAAAGAGATGTCGAGTTCCGAAAAATCTTTCATAAATGACTTCGTTTTCTTACATGATATCATTTCTTCAACGATTTTTTTATTTGGTTCTTCTATGTCTATTATGTTGAAGAGAGTTTCAATTAGGTAGTCTTCATTATTGGCAATGTTTTTTACATATTCTTGAAACTGCTCTTTGTCTATGTATTCAAAAACATCAGCACTTATTAAATCTAAATCAAAGTAGTTCTTTCTACCCACTACTATGTCTGTCTTTAAGTTTTCATCAAACTTAAATGCTTTATCGTTTTTAAATACATCTAATAACTCTTTCGCGAGCTGGTTAGTCGGTGTTGCTATAATTATCTTTTTTTTCTTTTGTGCTAAAGCTTCGGCAATTGTGTTTATTATCACACTCTTACCGAAGCCTGTCGGCGCCTCAAATAAGGATATCTTGTGTGGTTCTATATTTGTTGCTTCATCAAAAAGAGGAAGTTGCCCCTCAAATAATCTATCTCTGCCTGTCCTCATCTTTTTTCCTTCTTGTCTTGACAAATTATCAAATTTGCTATTTATTTATCTTCGATTAAGCTTTGGATTGTTATGATTACAGTAGCAATCGAGTTAATCGTTAAAGAATGGTAACAGATGCTAACTAAAAAAAAACTTAAACAGAAGGAGTCAGAAGATGACTTATAGAATCATAGCAACAACTGTCACGGAGTTGTGCCAAACGCAAGAGAGTGGAACAGTTAATGGAGTGCCAACTCTTCATATCATGAAAAAAAATAAAATAGAAGATGGAAAGCTTGGTCGCTATCCGTATTACAGCGGAAATAGTTTTAGAGGTATTATGCACAGAGTGATTGCCGATTATGTTTCTAAAAAAATAGGCGTAAAGCTTTCAGCAACGGATTATCATCTAAACTATGCGGGTGGTGGCTCGAATTTTCAAGCACAAACGATTGATACGGCGCAAAAAGCAAGGGAATTAAACCCTATTATAAGTGTGTTCGGGGCTTCTCTGGCAATTGAAGGCAAACTGATGGTTTCAAACTTTGAGCCTGTCGAGAAATTTTGGAGAGAGACTGAAAAAGGCTTTAGATTTTCAGGGCTGGTTGATACTCTGCAATACACCAAAAAAGATGATTTAATCAGTGGAAGTACGGTCGATAGATTTACGCTGGTTGTTTCAGATGAAGATAAGGCTGAGTATGTAGAGCTAAATGGTGAGATTCAAGAGGCAAGAGCCGAAGCAAGAGAAAAAATAAAGAGTGGTGGTGATGCTGAAAAAATAAAAAAGGCATCTATCCAGTCTTTTAATAAAGCAGAGTGCATCATCGTCGGGGCAGAGCTCGATGGGTTTATTGGAGAAAAAGCTGAGCTCACACAAGTGGAGAGAGGGATGCTCTTGAAAGCTCTTGAACTTATGATGGGTGAGCAACTAGGCGGGCTTAGAAATAAGGGCTATGGTGTGATGAGCTATGCTGTAAAGCAAGAGTCAGAAGGAAGTGTCAGGGAGGTTATGAACTCTGTTAAAAACGAGAATGACATTTTTAATCCTATTGTTAATACAATGTTTTCAAAAGATGAGCGCGAGGCTCTTGAGGCGTTTGAAAAGTGGTTGGCGGCTGCTACTTTAGAGAATTTAGAGATTAGTAAAATTCTTTCGTAGTGGGTTTGGTGAGTTTTTAGTTAGCATAAAGGAGTGGGAACACTCTTTTGTTTGAAAAGTTAAAAATGTCTTGACAATTTATCCATTTTGCTAACTAATTTAAAATATATAATTTAAAATGATTACAATAAGAGGAAATAAAAATGAAAGTTAAATTTTACACTGATAAATCTTTTGACAACAAAAAAACAAAACCAAGAGATATAAGAAATATAGTTATGTCCAGCCTCTCTTCGGTAGATGTGAGGGCGGCAGATATTGCAGGAAATAAGGATAAAGAGAATCACTCACAGAGTTTTTTCGTGTACCCAAAGCCGAGAAGCAGGAGTTTTGAGATACTTCATTATGGTAATGACTTAAATACCTTGGCGTTGATTGAGGCTGTTTTAATTGGTAAAGTTGTGAATCTTTCGGGAACAGAGGTAAAAATAGCAAGATGTGAGTGGATAAAAGAGAATTATGTTTTACCTGCGCCGGCATTAATGCTATACAAGACAAGAACGCCTATTGTTATAAGTGTAAATCCTATCGAGCATAAAATAGTGCACAGCAGAGCAAAAAACGATTCTTTGGATGTGTTTATAGAGCAAAAAATAAAAGATGTAATCAAGCTGCAAATAAAGCAGTTTTTTAATAAAGAGATACAAATTGATGATTTAAAGATTAAAATTATTGAAAAAAACAAAGTGACTGTAAGCGCCGATGAAGAGGGTAAAAAATATTCCCAAGCTGTTTTTGTCACCTTTGCCTCTAACTACAAACTTCCAAGGTTTGTCGGATATTGGAACGGGTTGGGATATGGTGAGCTACTAGATGGTTCACTACAACATAAAAAAATAATTGAAATAAAATAAGGAGATTTAGATGTTTGTAAATATGAAAATAACTTTTGATTTAAATAGTGAGCTGATTGCCGATAGGTTTTTAAGTATTGATTCGATACTTCTAAATGCGCATTATAGCCTTTTGAGAAAAAAAGGAGATATGGCTACCGGTGTGTTTGTTGAGGCAGAAGATGATTTAGAGAGCTTATCTCAATGGATTGAGGTTAAGCACGGCGCCTTAAGCGGCTCTATTTGGTATTTAGAGAGAGATGCTTTTCTTATGCTCCATAATGCCCCCATAAGAAAAACTACTAATCCGCAGGCCATATTTGATGCTACGGGTAAAAAAATAACAAGTGATAGCAAGAGAACGCCGCAAAGCGGGGAGTTTAAAAGATTCGATCTTGCTTTTGAGACCATGCAGGTTGATAGTGTCTATTTTTATGTAAGAGGCGATAGGGACTATATTGAAAAACTCTGCAAAGAGGTTAAATATATCGGCAAAAAAGCGAGTGCCGGATATGGATGGATAAAAGGGTTTGCAATAGAGACGATCGAAGCTGATAAATCTTTTATGGTAGATGAGTTCACGCCATCTCGCCCACTTTCGTTTAAAAATTATGATATTGATAGCAAAAAAGTTGCTTATTATAGAACACTTCCCCCATATTATGATAAAAAGAATCAAGAGCTGTGCTATATGCCGACATCATCTCTTGTTGAGAGAAGTGATAACAGTAAAAAAAATAGTGCTTTTAAAGTTGCAGATATTAGCGGTTATTTAGCAAATACCGAATTTTTGTACAATAGACTACATACTAATACTTCTTTTGATTTTAAAAAGCATGATGTTCATAAAAGTTTAAGAAAAATAGGTGACAATGTGATGGGAGAGTCTCTTTTTGCTGATGGTGCAGAGAAAGGAACTTGCGCATGTTGCGGCAAAGAGTTTAATGTTGGGGTTTTGGGAGAGATAAAAAATCTCTTTAGTGCCAGCTTTAATGATTTTCCTATGATGGGAAAAGAGAAAGGCGTGTGTCTGGAGTGTTTGTGGTCGGTGCAAGAGAACAGCTGTAAACAAATAGATTTTTCTCTGGTGGATCAAAATGAAGTAGATTATCTTTATGGGAAGAATATGAGCATTGAAGGAGCCAAAGAGCAATCTCAGTATCGTAGAGAATTTATTGAAAACCTTGATTTGTTAAGTGTTCCATATTCTGTTAATTTTAACACAAATTCAGGAAAGTCAAACCACATAGGGTTTAAAGGCAAGGTTACGGTCTCAAACGCTTTAGCGGTTTTTAATTATGGTGACACGGGCGGTGAGTTTGTAGATGTGGAGCTTCTAAAAGAAGGTTTGGCTGAAATGATAGATTTGATGGAAAAGACAAAATCTTCTAAGAAAAAAGATAGCGGATTGAAAAAGACACACTTTTTAAATCTTGAAGATTATAAAGGGAATTTTGATATAGCAAATGAGTTAAATACTTTAGAAAACAGGGTTTTGCTTAGTGAGTTTCATAAAAAATATAATGCTCCAATTAGACGGGCGTTGCACAAAGTGGTTTTATAGAGATGTTACCAGCAGAAAATATATCTGGCACGATAGTTAATAGCTATGTCGCTTGTAAGCGCAAAAGCTGGCTAACTTCAAGAAACATTTCTGCGCTGAAGCAAAATCTGCATATTTTAATGGGTTCGGCGTACGCGGATAATAGAGAAAATACTACTAGGCAGTTTGGTGGGATTGAAATTGATGAAATTTCAAAAGGAAAGCATGTTTTTGTTAAAGAGTATAAGAAGAGCTTCTCCAACATAGAAGCTTCAAAAATGCAACTGCTTTTTTATATGTACACCTTGAAAAAAGAGTTAAATTTAAAAAAAGTTGAAGGGTTTGTTATTTCAGAAGAGACTAACGAGAAGGCATACCTTCTATTGGATGATGAAAATACAAAAAAGGTAGAAAATCTTATCTCGGATGTTCTTCGTGTTGTGAATGATGAGCGCCCGCCCGTGTTTGAGCGGACGGCTTTATGTCTGCACTGTGGGCATAATTTTTATTGTCTTTGAGAGATAAACATGTTTGCAATACTTATATATGATATTTCACAACACCCCGATAAAAAGAAGAAGAACATCACAAAAGTGAGAAAGACCGTAGAGCAGTATTTGCACAGAGTTCAATATTCAGTGTTCGAGGGTGAAATTCAACCTCACTTGCTAAAAGCATTGACTTTTGAGCTTAAAAAATTAATCGACAAAGAGTTTGATTCTATTATTATTTATTCGTTTAATGATAGAAAATATAGTGAAAAACTAGAGATGGGGGTTAAGAGAGAACATAATATGTTCTCTTGAATTTAAAATGAAAAACATACTAAAACCTAAAGAGATTGCCGATTTGTTGGGTATGCCCGTTGAGTCGCTTGTTGATATAGATGTTGATAGAGTTAGTTCGGATAGCTTAAATAAACTGTCTCGAAGTAACCCAAAGAAATATAATTTGCAGATGCTTGGGGTTGTTTGTTTTAAATTAAATATCTCCATAGAGGAGCTTGTTTTGTACTCAAAGCAAAGAGATGAGATTCTAAAACTCTTAAAAGAGTAAAGTCGTTATAATTGTTGTATATAAAGAGAAAAGTTTTAAAAGGATTAGTTTTATGAACAAAATAATTAAAGTTATTAAAAAATGTAATAAAAAAGAAACAAAAGAGGAATATTTAAAACGCAAGATTTCTTCTTTAACAAATATTTTAACGAAAACTATCGACTTATCCGATGGTGAGATTGCAGATATATCATCAAAGATTATTTTTTTTAAGATGATATTGGATGTGCAGAATGTTAAAACCAAAGGCGTTAATACTATAGCTATTTTGTTAAAAAGAAAAGAAAATATCTTTCAAAATATGTCGAAAATAATTGGATTGAGACGAGATGTTGATTTGAGAACAATTGACTTAATTGAAAAAGAGATAGAAAGAATAAAAAAAATCCAAGTATTGGCGGTAAAGAAAAAAAATGATCGCATAAGTTGGAATCAGATGAGCAGAGAGATGAGGGCTGCTTCATGCTCA
>JAUPLZ010000017.1 GCA_030836705.1 Campylobacterota bacterium | reverse complement strand
TATCAACTGGTTCTCTTATAGATGCATGCGTGGGTTCTTATCATGGCAAGGGTGCTTCTGAACAGACGCTGCTTCGCAGTATGCTAAAACTCTTCAAGCATGGTGATGTTGTTTTGGCAGATGCTTTTTACAGCACCTATTTTTTACTTGAACATATGATTATACATGGAGTTGATATACTCTTTGTGCAACATGGTGCACGATCACGCACAACCGATTTTACATCAGGAGTAGTTCTTGGAGAAAACGACCATCTTATTACACTTAAAAAGCCAAAACTCAAACCAGAGTGGATGGAGCAAGAAGAGTACGATAATGCATCCAATGAGTTAACCATAAGAGAGCTTAAAACAGGAGGAAAAACACTCATCACAACAATGCTATGCCCTAAAAAACATCCACTCAAGGCTCTTGGTACACTCTACAAACAACGATGGCAAATTGAAGTGGACTTTCGCAATATTAAATCCACACTGGGATTAAGAAACCTTAGTTGTAAAACACCAGAAATGGCAATCAAAGAGTTATGGGTTTATTTTTTAGCATATAATTTAATCCGCTCCATTATGGCAGCTTCTGCATACCAATGTACACTTCTTCCTAGAGAAATCAGTTTTAAACATACGCTGCAATTGATTGAAGCGTTTAGTGGCAATAGTAATATCCATTTAAATCAATTTTTAAGGCGGATTAGCGAAAAGCAGATTGGAAATAGAACAGGACGCATAGAACCAAGAGCTATCAAAAAAAGGCGCAATGAGTACCCATTACTGATGAAACAAAGAGGTATCGCAAGAGAGGAAATTAAGCAAAATGGTCACCCTAAAAAGCTTAAGTAAGTGCCATTCGGGTCTGACACCCTTTCTTTTTGTTATTTTAGTTTATATTTTAATTATATTTAACATCTATTTTAACCACATCTCAAAAAGTTTATCGTTGATATAGTATGCGTTGTCACTTTTATCGATAACTTCCTTATCAAGCAAAACATTCAAAGCCGACACTAATGAAGATTTAGAGATGTCGTTTAAGTTCAAAACATCTTTAGAGAGAAGATTTGCTCCTTTATTGTTAACGATGATCTTTAAAGCTGATTTTTGCGTGTTTGAAAAGTTATCAAACATCATTTTATAGATAGCATCACTCATTGCCGCAATCTCTTTTATCATCGGCTCAATGTGCTCTTTCTCCACATTTTCAAAATTTTGCCACAGATGATAACAGACATTCTGAACCAACCATGATTCACCGTCAACCAATTCATAAAGAGTACCAAAAGCCTCTTTTGTAATGGTTTTGTCTGATGTCTCAAACTTCTCTTTTACAAAGGCATAAAATCTCTCTTTAGGTATAGGGAACAGTTCAAGCGGCGTTGCTTGCGCATAAAAGGGTTTTGCATAGTTTGTAAACATTTGAGTAAGAAGATGCTTTTTTGAACCGCTAAATACAAAACCGATGTTGTCTATGTTTTGGATGTAAGTTCTCAAAGTAGCTTCTATGTTTTTTTCCTTTATAGTTGCTATCTGTTGAAACTCATCTATGGCAACGATAGCTTTTTTGTTATGTTTTTTAAGATAATTTGAGAGATTTACAAATATATCTTCCATCATATCATCAAAACTTTGATGGGCAAGCGATGGTTTAAACTCGATCTCTCCACTGGATGTAACTGTAGCGCTAAAAGTTGCTCTTGAAAATATGCTTTTAAGTGTTTGCAAGATACTATGCATATCATTTTTAAAACTTTTTGCCACTGCCTTATAAAAGCTATAAGCAAAATCGTTGGAACTGCTCATATCAAAAATATCAAAGTAGATAGTCAAATACTCATCTTGATCGATATGATTTTTAAATATCTCTTTGATAAGAGAGCTTTTACCATATCTTCTTTTAGAAAAAAGCACTACATTAGTACTGCTTGTCATATAATTTTTGAGCATTTCAAGTTCATCTCTATCACAAAAATAGTCATCTGTAACAATGTGTGAAAATACAAACGGATTTTTCATCGGCAACTCCTTTTGTAGTATTGTATCTAAAAACCACAAATTAAATACCAAACGGTATTTAAATAAAATACCAATATACTCGGATTCTTCTTTCAAAGAATTAGACCATCAAATATATTACTTACTTTGTTTGTATATTGTTCCCTGCTGCTTTTTGAGCAATAAGCAATAAAGTGTTTTTTAGTATCTCTTTTTCTATTTCTCTTTCAAAATTTTTATGCAATACGATATCAATAGACTTATGTAAAGTATGCCCAAGTTTTAATCTTCTCATTTTATACATCATTATATAGTTTCAAATCTTCTGCAAAGTATTTTTATAATTTGATTTTGCATATTGATGTTTTCTATAGATGTTAGCTTTTTAATAAGTCTATTTTTTGAAATTGTTCGTATCTGTTGACAGAGTAAAATAGATGGCTTCTCAAGTTCAGCTTGAAATAGCAGCTCATTTGGATAAACTCTTCTTCCAACTTTTAGTGAAGTAATTGGTATGATTGTTACTACATCTAATAAATTCTCATAATTATTAGATATAACCAAAACAGGTCGTGTACCATTCTGTTCTTTCCCAATAGTTGGGTTTAAGTCCGCTAGATATACATCATACTGATTCATTTGTTATACTCATAATCAGCATACTCAAAATCCTTTTGTATCTCAAGCATATCTTGCAAATAGAGTTTGTCTTGCGAAGC
>JAUPLZ010000153.1 GCA_030836705.1 Campylobacterota bacterium | reverse complement strand
TCGCATGAAATAGATTATCTGACACATATATATTTTTTTCACTATCTATCGCTATGCCTCTTGGACTTGAAAAATCACCGATACTGTTTCCGATTTGACCAAATTTGCGTATAAACACGCCTTCGCTGGTTAGAATTTGAATTCTTTGATTCATGGAGTCTGTAATGTATATATCACCGTTTGCATCATCTATGGTCATAAATGTCGGCTTGTTAAATTCACCGTCGCTTGAGCCGTATTTACCTATTGTTTTTATAAATTTTCCATCAAGTGAATATATATTGATGTTTGAAGTCACTGTGTCGGTAATATATAGTCTTTTTAAAGCATTGTTTATAGCTATGCCAGTTGGTCTTTTAAGCTCCATACTACCTATTTTTTTAATCGGTCTATTGTATCTATCAAATACAAATACAAATCCAAGCACAGAATCAGAAACATAAATATTTCCGTTTGCATCGCTATCAATATCAATAGGTGACTTAAATCTTGTATCTTTAAAGCCCTCTATAACTTCTAATTTCTGAGTTTTTTTATCAAATATAAAAACACTTGCCACTCCAGTATCTGCGACTAAGTATCTACCGCTTTTGTCAATATGAAGACCATATGGTTTTAATAATACTCTATCCTCATTTCCGGCTATAAAATCCCATATTTTTGCCCAAAAACTTTTTTTTATTTTAAGATCTTCGGCTTTTGCAAAAGTTTGTACAAACTCTATCTTTGGCTCATCAGGAGGTGGTGGCCAGACTAGTTTGGCTTCCTCTTTTGCATTTAAATTAAGTAAAAAAATAATTGCTATAAATATTGGAAATTTTTTCATATTTTATCCTTTAAAATGGTCTTGATATTTGAAAATTTATACCGCTTTGTTCTGAAATGGTTTCACCTTTTTCATCTCTTTTTAGATAGTTAGTGGCAAGCGTCATTTGAATTTTCCTTAGGTTATAACCCAATGAAGCATTCGCTTGATAATTGGTCATATCATACGCAGCAACTTGGTTTATATCAATACTAGAGTTAAAAATTAAAGAACGCCATATATTGTAGCCAATAGTTGCTCTTATCGACGGTCTAGTTGATGTTGATTTTGTTGTTTCGTTATTTGTTGTATGAGTAGACTCTGCTTGGCTTATTCCAGCACCTAAGCTATATCTGCCTTTAAATCCGATTCTATCGGAGTATTCTATGCTTTCGGTAATAGTTTGCATTTGGATATCTCTTTTTGTTAGATTATCGTCTGTGCCTTGCATATAATAGCTGCTATCTATAGAATATGTAGCCGTAAGAACATTTCTAATATTGCTATCAAGAAAAGTGTATAGCGACAAGTTGGCAGAAATCCTGTCTGAATCATCGCTGGATGAAGATCTGTGACCGTTTAAGTAGCTATCCGCATGAAATTTTGAGTTTATTGATTTTAGCTCTTTTATAAACCCTGCTCCAAGATTGTAACCGTTATATTGTGTCTGGTCGCTTGATGTGTTACTCTCATAATCCAAAACTCTTGCATCAATTCCGCCGCTCGCATTAAACGATAGCGTTTCGCTGATTGGCTTATTATATCCGACTCCAACACCAAGCGAATATGTATCCGATGTGGTTGTAGTAGCCTGAGAGTCCGTTTGGCTTGTTGAAAGAAGCAAGTTTTGATTTAAACTTATCTCTTTTGATAGTTTGTATGACGAACTTTCGCTAAATATTACGGAATCATTTACCGTATTGTTTGATTCTAGATTTATTAAGCTTAGTGAGTTTGAGATATTAAAAAGTTCGGTTGGAACCCATCTTAGGTTGATATTTCCGCTTGTAGTTTTTGAGTCATATGTAATATCATCCCTTTGATTTGCATAGGAGCTTAATGCAATAGACTTTTTTGGATTCCAATCGAAAGTACCGTTTAAATTTCTTGATTTTGTTTCGCTTATTGTATCAATATATCCCGTTGTTTGGTTTTTAAATTCATCATAGCTGTGTCTTAAAAAAATTTTTTTATCTTCAAGAGATTTGTATAGCGTCACATAGTAATCTTTTTTATCAATATCAGTCACGGTTATGTCGCTTTTTGTTTCCATTTGTGATTCTGAAACACCGTAATTGATATCAAAAAATCTTAATTTTATACTACCCATTATCCCGTTTGTGTCGGTTTTTTGTTCCGTAAAAGTTGATTCCCCGTCAATTACGCTTGAATAAGGAGTATAGGTTTTTGCAGTCCTAATACTAAAAGGTATAAAAGTATCTTTTATAAAATCAAGATTGACATCATAGGTTTCACCTCTGTTGTTTGAGTTTGATTTGATGTTATTTGTGGAATCCTCTCTGTCCTCTAAAAATAAACTAGTTCTTAGTGTATAAGATAGAAACTTTGGACTATATGCAGAGCCTCTGTACCCTATTGAGTATCTTTGCACAAAGGAGTTCATTTCTGTTTTACTATCTCTTGATGTGCTTGTAATGTCAGAGTATTGAAAACTGACACTTCCCGATAAATCATCGTTTGCATACGAAGAAGAAATAATGCAAAAATAAATAAGTAAAAAATATTTAAACCAATTTTTACCTTTTAAACCATCTAGTGTCATTTTAATATTTCTTTATTTGGGCTTCTTTGGTCAGTTAATAGAAAAAGCAGAAAAAGAAAAAATAGAAAAGCTTATCAAGAAACTGACCAAAGAAGCCCAAATAAAGAAATATTAAAATGACACTAGCTGGCTTAAAAAGTAAAAATTGGTTTAAATATTTTTTACTTATTTATTTTTGCATTATTTCTTCTTTGCATGCTAACGATGA